>JAFXOC010000211.1 GCA_017529085.1 Selenomonadaceae bacterium
CCGACTTTAAATCGTTATGAGCAAATTCGCGATTTCCCAACTTTACGCTTTCATTCTTACAAGCGGAGAACAGCAAGCTTAACTTATCCCACCAAAACAGATTGTCGGTATCCAAATTCTCCGTACTTACGAAAAAAGTTGCGGGAATTTCATATTCTTCCAAAATGGGCAAAGCGTTATAAAAATTGTCCGCGTAGCCGTCGTCAAAAGTAACAACTATCGACGCCTCTTTTATATCGCTCCAATCTTTGTCAAATTGCAAAACATGAAAATTTTGTTTGAGATATGCCATATGCTTCCGAAAATTTTTCGGAGATACCGCAATACCGTAAGGATCTTTGATATTGTCCGCCACTCGATGATACATTAAAACATTTACAAACGGCGAATTGTTTTGATAAGAAAAAAACTCGGTTCTTTCCTCAATCTCATTCAAAAGAACTTCGTCAATGCTTACGTAATTTGTTACGCCGCGTAACTCTAATTCGCGCTTCATAGACTCCAGAAAACGTTCGCTGACAGCCAATAACACCCCGTCTTCTTTTTCAAAGCCAATATCTTGAATACATCGCACCGATTTTCCCAAAACAGAATTGCCTTTAGCCTCTCCCGTTATCAAAAAAGAAGCTATATCCATTCCGTTTTCTTGCAAGTGAACCAAAAGCGTCCTGCCGTACCTTCCGGCTCCGTAACAGAACAAACGCTTGCAACCTCGGCAAAATTTATGAAGTTCGCTTAGTGTCACGCAATCTGCCCCCTATCACAATTTCTCCATTCCAAAAACCTCTCAATAATCCCCGCCATCGCGATCGACTCTTTATCCGTCAGCTTAAAAGTCTCGTTCCTATACCCGTTAATCGCCGAAACGAAATCGCTTATTTCATAACGAAGCCCTTCGCCTTGGAATTTTGTATATACTTTTTCGTTTTGCGTATAATCTTCGTAACATATCTCAAATTCCTTAGTCTTCCACCAAGGGGCGGGTACCATGATATACCCGTTTGTACCTGAAATTAAAAGATGTCCGTCGGATTTCACCTTCAATCCCGTTTTTGCCGTAGCGGAACCATCCTCGTATTTAAGATACGTTTTTGTATAAACATCTACTCCGTTGTCTGAATAATAACTTTAAAAACGATTTTCGTTGGGATCCGTACCGAAAAGTTTGATAATCGGCAACAAAACGTAACTGCCAAACTCGGTAAAACTGCCCCCGAATTTCTCATCCGTAAGTTCCCTCAATCCAGATTCGGTGAGCCTCGTAAAACAAGACTCAACGTCTTTTATTTGCCCTATTAAACCGCTCTTCGCCACGCCCATAAGTCGAACAAACCCCGGAGCGTACGCTGTTTTTATTGCTTCCATCAGAACAAGTCCGCTTTTTTTTGCGATACCGTATAACTCCTCAGCTTCCTTTTTCGTCAAAACAAAAGGTTTTTCACACAAAACGTGTTTTCCCGCCTCTAAGGCCTTTTTTGCGTAATCCCCGTGAGTCGCGTGAGGCGAAGCAATGTAAACGGCGTTTATACGAGAGAAAAATTCATCAATATCATCCTCCGCAAAATCAAGTTCGTGTTTTTCGGCGAATGCCGTTGCGCTCTTCAAATGCGGATTATATACGCCTTCAACATGAATACCGCTGACATATCTCGCTTCTCCCACAAAACGATTGGCAATCCTACCGCTTCCCATTATGCCCAATCGTATCAGTTCGTAATTTTTCATGCGAAGCATTGTGCTTGATATTCCCTTGGTGCGTTCCAAATAAACGACTTCGCAAAATTCCTTTATATAATCAAATTTCCCAATCCAATCGGAGCCTATAGCGAAAATATCCACATGATACTTTTGAATATCTTCCAATTTCTGCCCCACATGATCTTCTATAATGATTTTATCCGCAAAACCGGTCTCTCGAACGTGTTCTATTCTATCCATCAAGGATTCAACAACGTTTAACTTACCCCGCACCGTATCGTAATAATCGGTGGTAACGCCTACAATCAAATAATCTCCCAAAGCCTTGGCGCGTTTTAATATGTTGTAATGACCTTGATGAAAAAGGTCAAACGAGCCGTATGTAATGACTGTTTTCATGTTTTTCGCCCTTTTGCTAAATCCCTATCAAAAGCTATTATCCAACAGTTTAAATTTTATAATTGTGATGATTTTAGAGATGTTCTATTTCAAATATGCGCGTATTTTATGCATTGAAACTCTATCGCTTTCTTTTGGCGGAATATTCCAATCTTCGCCATATTGATTAA
>JAFXOC010000212.1 GCA_017529085.1 Selenomonadaceae bacterium
ATGGCGACTATACTTTGTTTTCAAAATTTCCCACCGAATCCGATCGTAAAATGATTAGCGAAATCACAAGAGCCATTTTTTTAAGAGAAAAATAGTTCGAATTGAACTGAAACAGAATAGGCGTTAATGTTATATTGACGGGGACAAAGATTTTTTAGAATCAGGCGTACAAAAACCAAAGGTGATGACAGCGACAGAATTTTTACAAACATGAAAATGCCGTAACTCAAGTTTTTCTTCTAGCGAAAAAATTTGAATTACGGCATTTTAACGCCTTTATGACAGTTCATTTTGTCAGGTAGGCTTCCATAGCTTCAAAGGCTCGTTCGTGCAAATAGTCGAACACTTCGGTTTCGTTGCGTATTATTCTGAAAGGCACAGTCATCAGCATCACCGGCGAATTTACTATGGATAACGTTATACTTGCTTTTGCATCCTCTTCCAACGCTATGTTTTCGTTGAACCAACATTTGTCTCTTACTCTGTCCAATTTTTCTTTTACGCCGTTAGGAAAAACCAGATACCTTTCGATTACTCCCCACATTAAAAACATAAATACGCTGTTTGAGGGCGGTAATTGCGAATCTCTTTGGCAAGTATAAAATTCCGCCGAATTTGCGAAAATCCATAATGTTTCCTCTTTTATCGCTCGGAACATATCGAGATTACGCATAAACGAAAACGCTTTTTGCGCCTTTATTTGAGATAGTTCGTGACTTTTTTTCTTCCTTTGCGTCTTGTTGTAGTCTATCCAAAAGTCTTTCAGAGGCTTGTCCCAATCGGCCAACATTATATGTATAAGAGTGTGGTAATCAAGCACCATTTGCTCCACACTGCCGATTTTAAAAGCATCGGGCTGATAGCGAAAGGTTGTTTCTATGCTCTCGCCGTCATAACGAAAATAAATTCCAAGATCTATTCCGTCCGAATCCCATGACTCCATGGACACACTCGCTCCCTGGGGAAGCGCAAAAACCTCCTCATAAAGCAAATTCCCGGATAAAAATCCGTGAAAACTTAAAAAATGCGAAAATGCTTCTTTTTCAATATGCAAATAATTTAAAATATCTTCCATATAAAGCCATGAAAAAGATTGCGAAGTCAGCATTTGTTGAAGTTGCGCCGTTACCAGATCGCCAATCGTAATTTCCTGTTTATCGCCGCATTTTATGCGAGCGAATACAGGACGAAGAAGAGCTGCGAATTTAGCCGCAGTTCCGGCTTTCATTGAAGGTTCCGCCATCAAAACGCAAAACCACGAATCGTCCGTATGATTTTCGTTTTGCAGATAAAGCCCCCAGGCAAGTTGCAAGAGAGCGGTGTCTACGCTTTTGTTGCGATTGATTTTTTCGCCCAAAAGTTTTATGTCTTCATCGGATACAGAGCGATGAACTACCTCTTGACGAGTAGCTGTAGCGCCGTGCGAACGATGCCCCGGAAGATTTACGGCGGTAGGAAGGTCTTTTAGAAAATTTTTCCAGTATCCATCCGCTAAAGACGCCATCCAATAAGTTTTTGTATTTATCGCTCTATCCGCATCCTGAGCAATTAACGCATCCGTAAACAAGAGCCGTTTGCTTTCGCCTTGAACCTGCCCCGCAATTCCTCCCCCAAACGTATCGCTTAAAAACTGAAAGGGATTCCAAAAATCCATGATAAGATGAGATTCTGTCACTAATATTGCGTACTCTCCCGAATATACCTCTTCGTCGTTATCGTCCCCGCCCTCTTGGGTATGAAAGATAGATATGCGAAACAGAGGACCGTGCAATAAATCGAAACCTTCAAGACGGTCTTTTTCTATCAACCTGTCTAAAGATTTTTGTATGGACTCGCCGCTCATACGATTTACATTTTGGTATATTAACGGAATTTGACGATCTTTAAAAACCACTTTTAACGCTCTTGTAGGCATTTTGCAATATCCGGCGCGTAGATTTGGATTTTCTTCAACCAACTTGTAAATCGCGCGGTTCAAATCAGTTCTTGTAACATATCCTTTTACCTTATACAGTACCTGAACGCAAAAATGAGGGGAAATAAAACTTTTATTCTCAAAAAACCAAGTTTCGCTTTTCGTAAGCGTACGAAGCTCAACGATAGGATGGGCGTAATAAGCGCTACCGCCGCTCTTGGTATCTTGAGAATATCCTTGCGTCAACGACCCAAAACTTCCGACGCGATCCGTGTTATGCTTATAGCCCTGTTGAGAGCCGTAATTCTTTAACAGTTCCACTCGTTCTTCATTGGACAAATCTTTTCCCCACAAACGACGATATTCCATAGGGTTATTCTCCATAAGCGCCTTTCCGCCTCCTTTCTTATTTGTCTGAATGTTATTGCAAATATCTTTTTGATTTTTTGACTATAAATAAAGATAATTTTTATCCATTCACAATTATTTATCATATTAACCCTCATAGCGTCATCTAATGCAACAAGGCGTAATAACTTGATTTCACGTTATAGCTAAAATTATTATAGAGGATATTTTTTAGCTTGTAAAGATATTTTTTCTCTTTAAGTGATAAATTTTATTCATATATGCTATTCTCTTCAATAAAAGGAGCATAGGTATGAATTGGAATAATATGTTTCACAGGCGAATAAACGAACTTTGGGAACGGGCAAAAGACGAGAATTATAAATTAACGCTTGAAAATTACGCCGAACGCATTGGTACAACAAGAAGCGCGCTAAGGGGTTGGCTCGCCGGCAAAGGACAGCCCGACGCCGACGGTTTTGTGCGAGTCGCTTCTTGCGAAGGCGTGTCTTTAGAATGGCTGCTTGGCGCGGAAAAAATCAACGCTGCAATTCTAAATAGAGAAAACGAACTTTTAAGTAAATTCAAAAATCTGTCCAGAATTCATCAAGAGGATATTTTATATCTGCTGGAACGATTTTATAATCAAGATAAAACAGTACCCAATAAAGAATAAAAAAATACTCCTTGCGCAAAAGTCAAGGAGTATTTTTTCATGATTTCCAAAGGGCATCGCCCAAATTTTAATATCATCCCAAGATAACGAGGGAATCGCCGGCGGCGACGCTGTTGCCCGCGTCGACGTTGAACGCTTTGACGGTGCCTGCGGTGTCGGCGGTGATTTCGTTCTGCATTTTCATAGCTTCTAAGATAAGGAGCACATCGCCGGCGTTTACGCTCTGACCGACGGTTGCGACGAGTTTAACAATTTTGCCGGGCATAGGCGCGTCAACGGAATGTTCGCCGGCGCCGGCAGATTGAGCAGCCTTTTTGGGAGCCGCGGGAGCAACTGGGGCTGCCGGTGCGGGAGCTGCAGGAGCCGGAGCCGCTGCTGCGCGAGGAGCGCTGACCGCGCCTTTTACCTCTTCAACTTCGACTTCGTAAGCCGTACCGTTGACAGTTACGTTAAATTTTTTCATGTTTATTTTACCTCCATTGGTTTGAATCAAATTGCCTGACGACCCGATAGAGTCCATATATCGTTGCGTTTTATGCGAACGGCTATCACTTTATCTGCGCACATCGATTGCACCGCCGCCGTGATTGCCGCGACTACTTGTGCGTCTACTTTCTTTTCCATAACAACGCCAACCTTTACTTTAAAGCGGAATATTGCCGTGTTTCTTGGTGGGACCGATTTCCCTCTTGCTTGCCAATGCGTTCAACGCTGTAATAATGCGCGGACGAGTCTCCTTAGGCTCGATTACCATATCGGCATAACCGCGCTCCGCAGCTTTATAGGGAGTGGCAAACTCTTCCACATATTCGGCGGTCTTTGCGTCTTTGTCGGGGTCTTTTCTGAAGATAATGTTCGCAGCTCCCGCAGGACCCATAACCGCAATTTCGGAAGTAGGCCACGCCATGACCTGATCCGCGCCGAGTTCGCGGCAGCACATCGCTATATAAGATCCGCCGTAAGCTTTTCTGGTGATAACCGTAACCTTGGGAACCGTAGCTTCGCTGTATGCGTAAAGCATTTTCGCGCCGTGGCGGATAATTCCCATGTGTTCCTGATTAACGCCGGGCAAAAATCCGGGAACGTCAACAAGGTTGACGAGCGGAATGTTGAAAGCGTCGCAGAAACGAATGAAACGGGAAGATTTATCGGAAGCGTCAACGTCTAAGCATCCCGCCATAACGCTGGGCTGATTTGCGATAATGCCCACGCTTCTGCCGTCAAAACGAGCAAAGCAACAGATTATGTTTTTCGCAAAATGCTCGTGCACTTCGTAAAATTCGCCGTTGTCAACAATAGCTTTTATAACGTCCTTCATATTGTAAGGAGCGTTGGGATTGTCGGGAATAAGAGTGTTCAAAGTCTCGTCCTGACGGTCGGGGTCGTCGCCAGTTTCCACCCAAGGCGTATCTTCCATGTTGTTGCTGGGGAGGAAGGAGAGAAGATAACGAATCTGCTTTATGCAGTCGTCCTCGTCTTCCGCCGCAAAATGCGCAACGCCGCTCTTTGTATTATGCGCCATTGCGCCGCCCAAAGCTTCGGCGGTTATTTCCTCCGCTGTAACGGATTTAATGACGGCGGGACCCGTTATAAACATCTGGCTTGTGTTTTTCACCATATATATAAAGTCGGTGATGGCGGGAGAATAAACCGCGCCGCCCGCGCAAGGCCCCATTATTACGGAAATCTGAGGAATTACGCCGGAAGCCGCGGTATTTCTAAAGAAAATCCCCGCGTATCCCGAAAGCGCGTCCACCGCTTCTTGAATACGTGCGCCGCCCGAATCGTTGATACCTATGCAAGGCGCGCCCATTTTCATGGCAAGGTCCATGACTTTCCAAATCTTATGAGCGTGCTTTTCGCCCAAAGAACCGCCTTCAACGGTGAAATCCTGTGCGTAAGCGTACACCAAGCGACCGTCCACCGTGCCGTAACCCGTCACAACGCCTTCGCCCGGCAGTTCCTTTTTCTCCTGCCCAAAATTCGTGCAACGGTGTTTCACAAACATATCAAGTTCCACAAAAGTATCCGGGTCAAAAAGTTTCTCAATACGCTCTCTTGCGGTCATCTTGCCCTTTTCATGCTGCTTGTCTATGCGGCTCTGCCCGCCGCCTTCCATGATATGGGCTTTCTTCTCCCGCATCAGTTCTATCTTTTCCGCTACTGTTGCCATTTTTACCTCCAGTTGGTGGTTTAGTCAAATTCCTTCTTTCTTTTTCTTTCTCTTTTTTGTAAAAAAGAGAAAGAAAAA
>JAFXOC010000213.1 GCA_017529085.1 Selenomonadaceae bacterium
TTTGGGGCGAAGCCCCAACAAAAGGAGTGAGAAGAATGTCGGAAATGACGGATGTTTTGAAGGTGATAGACAAGTTAAGCGATTTAAAGAACCATGAAGCGCATTATGCGGAGATAAACCGGTATTTGGCGATGATAAATTCGGTTGTGGCGCTGAGGGACGTTGCGGAGCTGATGGCTGCGGATATAGCGGAGGCTAAGGGCAAGACGAAGGAAGAAGTAATTTCCGAGTATTATGCTAAGATTTAGCTTTGCTGTTTTTGTATTGGCGTTGTTGCTGACGGCTTGCGGGAGCGTGAAGTCTGAGAAGAATTTGCTTGTTATGGATACGGTGGTTTCTTTGAAGGCGGAGGGCGAAGGCGCTAAAGAAGCGGTTAGAGAGTCCGCCGAATGGCTGGTGGATTTTGACAAGCGGGTTGGCATGACGGAGGAAAGCGAAATACAAAAACTTTCCGATAATAATGAAGAAAAGTATCAAGAGGTGTCCGAGGACGTTTATGAGGTTTTGCGCTTAGGCAAAGAGTATACGGCGTTCACAAAGCAGGCTTTTAATGTGACTGCGGGATCTTTGACCACGCTTTGGGATAAAGCGAGGGAAATTGAAGAGCCGCCTAATGTTGAAGCTGTCGAAAAGGCAAAGTCAAGCGTCAATATTGAGAATTTAAGCATAAAGGTTGAAGGCAAGAACCTTTATAAAGTTTCCGTAAAAAACAGCGCATCCCTTACTGTTGGAGCAATTGCCAAAGGGTATGCGGCGGACAAGGTTAAGGGGATTTACGAAAAAAACAAAGCGACGGGACTTATAAACTTAGGCACAAGCACCATGATTGCCATAGGGGATAAAACCTACAACATAGGCATAAAAAATCCCCGCAAGGAAGGCGAACTCTTGGGAGTCGTAAAATTAAAAAATGCGGCGCTCTCCACTTCGGGAGATTACGAACGCTACTTTATAAAGAACGGCGTAAGGTATCATCATATAATAGACCCTAAGACAGGCTACTCCGCAAACAACGGTATCGCCTCCGCTACAGTCATCGTGCCGCTTTCACATGAAAATGCGGGGGCGGTTTCCGATGCGTTATCTACTGCGCTTATTGTGTTGGGGGAAAGCGGAGTTTCGCTGTTAAGCGAGGATATGCGGGCGTTGCTTGTGAAAACCGATGGAACACTTACAAAAATTAACGATTTCGAGATAAAAGAATAAAAACAAAAAATTATTTTTATTAAAGTTTTTTCTCTCTCTCTTTTTCTTTGCTTCTTTCTTTTTCTCTCTCTCTTTTTTACAAAAAAGAGAGAGAGAAAAAGAAAGAAGGAAATTATCAATAAAGAGGAAAAAATATGTATAAATTTGAAACAAGAGCGGTGCATGCGGGGCAGGAGAAGGTAGACGCTACGGGAGCGCGGGCGGTGCCCATTTACCAGAATGTGTCTTACGTGTTTGAAGATGGTGAAGACGCAATGGCGCAGTTTGCCTTGAAGAAACCCGGGTGTATTTACAGTAGGCTTGGGAACCCAACGGTTAATGTGTTTGAAGAAAGAGTCGCATCTTTGGAGGGCGGCGTTGCGGCGTTGGGATTTTCCAGCGGCATGGCGGCTATAACGGCTGTGCTTCAGGGGCTTTGCCATAACGGCGAACACATCGTTGCAAGCGCAAATATTTACGGTGGCACTTATAATTTAATGGCGCATACGCTTCCCGATATGGGCGTTACCACGGATTTCGTGGAACAGAATAAAGGCGCCGACGAGTTTGAGAAGGCTATCAAGGAAAACACAAAATGCCTGTATGTTGAAAGCGTGGGCAATCCAAACGCAGACATGATAGACTTGGAAGCCGTGGCGAAAATCGCCCATAAGCATAATATTCCGTTGGTTGTCGACAATACCTTTGCGACGCCGTATTTGCTCCGTCCTATAGAATACGGAGCGGATATAGTGGTACATTCCGCGACGAAGTTTATCTCCGGCAACGGCACGGCGCTTGGCGGCGTTATGATTGACAGCGGCAATTTCGATTGGGGAAAATCCGGAAAATTCCCTTGGCTCTCAACGCCAAACGACAGTTACCACGGCATGAACTTCCAAAAAGAAATCGGTAAAGCCGCCTTTGCGGTATACCTTCGAGCGGTGCTACTTAGAGACACCGGCGGTACGTTATCGCCCACTCACGCATTTTACTTCTTGCAGGGACTGCAAACTTTAGCTTTAAGAGTTGAACGCCATGTTGCAAATGCGCTAAAGATAGTCGATTTCCTAAATAATCATCCCAAAGTAAAAAGCGTTGCCCATCCCGCGCTTGAAACTCACCGCGACCACGCCATATACAAAAAATACTTCCCCAAGGGCGGGGTTTCCATATTCACTTTTGAAATCAACGGCACAAAGCAAGACGCAATGGATTTTATAGGAAAACTTAAAATTTTCTCCCTCCTTGCAAACGTAGCGGACGCAAAATCCTTGGTGATACACCCCGCCTCCACAACCCACGGGCAGATGAACGACGAAGAACTAAAAGCCGCCGGTATAAGCCCCACTACAATCCGCCTTTCCATCGGCATCGAAAACGTCGAGGATTTGATTGACGATTTAAAGCAGGCTTTGGGGTAATTCCTAGTTCCTTCTTTCTTTTTCTTTCTCTTTTTTGTAAAAAAGAGAAAGAAAAA
>JAFXOC010000214.1 GCA_017529085.1 Selenomonadaceae bacterium
TCGTTTTTCGATGCAAGTACCTGTCACGAAGTCGGGGCAAACTTATTCGAGAAAAACCATTGACGATTTTATCGAAGCGTTACGGCAAAAAGATAGGGAATTAGAAGCCAAAGACAGACAGCTTGAAGCAAAAGATAGGGAGCTTGAGGCGAAGGATAGGGAATTAGATGCCGCAGATCGAGCGATAGAGTCAAGAATATCCTCAATGCGAAGCAGTCTTATGTCAGAAATTCTAAGTTCAAAATGCGATTGCACCAGACCTACGCGAATCGTAACTATAGTTGATCCGCCGCCTCCACCTCCACCAGAGATTTTATGTCCGGGAAGTAGCTGTACGGGTAGCGCCGATTCTCCTTGCGGTTGTTTGCTTTGCCTAGATGGTTTAGCTTGCGGCGGTAAGTGTAGCGAAAAAGAAAAGGAAAAGGAAAAACCGAAATGTCCGGGAGCAAGTTGCGGAGGTAGCTACGAATCTCCTTGCGGTTGCGATGATTGCGGAGGTGGAGCCGCTTGTGGCGGTAATTGTAGCAAAAAACCAGAAAAACCAAAATGTCCGGGAGCAAGTTGCGGAGGTAGTTTTGGCTCTCCGTGCGGTTGCGATGACTGTGGAGGTGGAGCAGCTTGCGGCGGTAAGTGCGCGAATGGCGGTGGTCCAACCGAACCTGAACATACTGATAATAACGATTATAAGGAGCAGGATGTTTGGGAGATTGACGAGTGGAATGGTTATGATGTCGGCACTAAAACCTTTACCGCTCCTTGCGATGGCTATATAAAGATTATAGGTTTGGCAACAGAAAATGATTATTTATTTTCTGGTCCGTATTATATGTCTGTTCAGAATCATGGTACAACAAGTACATGGAGTTCTGATGGTGATGGTTATTACGAAGGCGGTTCACATTGGCTATACTTAATTGACGATAAAATCGTCACAGGGTATGCAATGTCGGATAATGATCCACATTTTTATGCCGGAGCCGTTACCTATGATGGAACAACGCTAACAAAACATGAGGTAGAATACGATGATGGCGAGGGTTCTTCGTGGACAGAAGAATTTGAACCAACTTGGTATTTCAACAATACAATTTACAGCGATACAGGTGTAGCAATATCAAGCGGTTCTACATTCACGCTTTACCAAAACGGTTATTCAACGGAACATGGTGATGCATCCGGCACTTTCCACACGCATTTCAAAGTAGTGTTTGTTCCAAAAAATTAAATCAAAAAAATCCACGAGAGCGACATTCTCGTGGATTTTTGCTTTTTCTTGTATCGTGTTTTGCGTCATGTTATAATAGAAATTAAGGATTTGTAATTTATACAGGAAAGAAGAAATATAGGTGATGCAAAATGTTGATTTATACAGATACAGAACTGAAAAAATATAAAGCTGAAAATTTAGAGATTGATACGTCTTGGAACGAAAGAGATTTTGTAAAGTGTGTGAGAAAATATGTTGACAGTTCTACGGAAAAAATATTTGCCGTTAGCGGATTAAGGGGTACGGGCAAAACGGTCGGAATTTTACAAGCCGTCAATGAAAAAGATACCGCATACTTGTTGGCTCAAAAAGGCGATAATAAAACAGGAGAGAATTATATTGACTTTTTGAAATCCACGGATAAAAAAATAATCGTAATGGACGAATATACTTGGATAAAAGATAGAGATGATTTAGATAGGTATTTATTGACTTCGGTGCAAAATAA
>JAFXOC010000215.1 GCA_017529085.1 Selenomonadaceae bacterium
ACTTCGGGACGTTCTTTTTGAAATTTGGGCAAAACAGACATAAGTTCATCGCCGCGATAATGTCGCAAGTACCCGACGGCAATTTCTTTTTTTGCGCCGTCCGCAAGCCGCATGGTTTCCGCCCGAAGTCGCTCAAAATCGCTTACGATTATCAAGCTTTTACGGTAAAAATATTCTCCTGCGGCGGTTAATGTAAACTTTCGCCTTTCTCTGCGCATAAGCTTTACGCCTAATTCTTTTTCCAACGCCTGAATTTGCTGCGATATGGCGGATTGCGAAATAAAACATTCCTCCGCCGCCTTGGTGAAGCTGTTTAAACGCGCCACCGCCTGAAAATATTTCATCTGCTTAATCATGGATTAACCCGATTTTAACGCGCAAAATTGGTAAATACCGCTTCTTCTCTTTTAGGCAATGGAATCCCCGCTTTATTGGCGGCTTCTCGGCATTTTAAGAAATACGCCATGTTGTGTCCCAACACTCGCATATTGCAAAGACCTTCGGCATCCGTTTCCACTTCTTCGGGGGTCATACCGTGCACCATGTTCCAATAACGAGTGGATATTACGGGCATTTCCTGTATCTGAAAATATTTGTTTATCATAGAAAAAGTTGTGGTAGTGCCGCTTCGACGGGCTGAGACAACGGCGGCGGCAGGTTTTAAGTAAAACGCTTTGTTGTGATTGCCGACGAACTCGGAAAAAAACAACCTATCCATAAAACATTTTAAATTTCCGCTCATGCCCGCGTAATGCACCGGCGAACCGAAAATAAAACCATCGGCTTCATAAGCCTTTTGACGAAATTCGTTTACACAGTCGTTTAATACGCATTTCTTTATCTCGCCGCATTTCATGCAACCCATGCAACCGCCCAAAGGTTTTGGTCCTATCCAATAAATTTCGGTTTCCAGCCCTTCTTCTAGGAGTATCTTTTCCGCTTCAATCAACGCGCGGTTCGTGCAACCGTTTTTGTGAGGACTTCCGTTTACCAATAAAACTTTCATTACTCTCTCCTTTTTGACTTGGACAGATCAAAACGCACCTGTCTTTATATGCGGTACGTAAGGAGCCTCCAACGCCTTTATTTCGTCTTCCTCCAATTTAATATCAAGCGCGGATACAGCTTCTTCAACGTGTTTTACGTCGGTAGTTCCCACAATTGGCGCGGTAATATACGGTTTTGAAAGCATCCACGCCAATGATTCCTGCGCCATTGTGCGCCCGTGTTCTTTCGCAATCTTTTCAAGATTGTCAACAACTATTTTATCGACGTCTTTGGTGGCGTTCCATACCATAGGGGAAACATCGTCAATCTTGTTGCGTTCCGTTATTGTGCCCCAAGGATGAGCGCAACGCCCGCCGGCAAGAGGAGACCAAGGCACGACCGCCATCTTCCTGTCTTGGCAAAGCGGCATGATTTCCCGCTCTTCTTCGCGGTAAATAAGATTGTACTGCGGTTGAAGCGAAACGAATTTCGTCCAATTATGTTTTTCTGCGATATTTTGCAAACGCTCCAGTTGCCAAGCAAAAATTGTGGATGCGCCGATATATCGCGCCTTTCCGCTTTTTACCACATCGTGCAACGCTTCCATTGTTTCTTCCATAGGCGTATTCGGGTCAAGCCGATGAATTTGATAAAGGTCTACATAATCAAGCCCAAGACGCTTTAAACTGTGGTCAATCTCCGCCATGACGTTTTTGCGGGAAGTGCCGCCACCGTTGGGACGACCCGGGCGCATTTCAAAATTTACCTTTGTAGCCACAACAATTTCATCGCGATTCAATCCGAAATCC
>JAFXOC010000021.1 GCA_017529085.1 Selenomonadaceae bacterium
CACTCCCGCCATGAGGTTACGCCTGTCCTCGGAACTGAATTTATAAAATTTGACAAGCGCGCTTTGCAGGTTGTCCTGTCCCGTTAAAGCAATCTCCACATATCCGACTTGTTTTAAATTCTCGTCAATAACGCTTCGCCGTTTTATGGTTTTGGTAGAATCGGTAACTACCAAAAGTCCGTAAGGACTTCTCTCAAGAGGAAGTATTCTGTGGGTAATGGCAAATTCTCTGTCAACGAGCGCCAATACATCCTCCGGAATAACTCTTTCGGTTAAATCATCTTCAATATAAAGACCGCTGTCTTTTAAGGCGGAAATTGTGCCTGTATCATATTCCGCCATTTCCGCCAATGTTTCTTTTGCCATAACTCCACCTTATTTCCCATTGCCTAAATCGGCTGAACTTTCATGTTGTTTGATGCTTGACAGTAATGCCTTGGGATTTACCCCTTCCGCAATAATAAACGGTGTCATAATGACATAAACCTCGGAATAAGTCGTACTCTTATCGTGATGTCTAAAGAGCGCTCCTAAAATCGGCAAATCCATAAGTCCGGGAATACCCGACAAATTGTCAAGTTCACGCTTGCTCATAAGACCGCCGATTACAAAAGATTCGCCGGATTTTAAACGAGCGGTTGTTTTTGCGTTGCGAGTCGCAATTTGAGGGGCGCGAGTGCCGGAAGCCGATACCCATGAAACAATGTTGCTGACTTCGATTTCCACATTCAAGCCGACTTCGCCCAATCTATCGTTGATATTAGGCACAACGGTAAGCGTAGTTCCGACATCTTTATATTCCACAGATACCGTAGTGGAAGCGGAAGTTGTTGTGGTACTCATAATGGGAATGGAATCGCCAAAGGAAACTTTTCCCGTTTCGCCGTTATACATACTTACCAACGGACGCGCAACAACCTTGCCTTTGCTTAAATCTTTATTGGCGATAACCGCTGCGGATAACGAAATTTTATTTCCCCATCCGCCCCATGATTCGCCCTCGCCTTTAGTTAAAGTAGGCAATGTCCACGAAAAACCGTGAGTTAAATCTCGTCCATGAGAAACCTCGACCAACTGCGCCAAAATCAAACATTGTTTAGTGGGTTGATCCACCCTTTCCAACATACGCCTTGCCTGTTTTAACTGCCACGGCGTACCCGTAACCGATACAGTCCCGTTTTCGCTGTTGGCGTACATTCTCGAATCGTCAATGCCCAAAGATTTAAACTCTTCAATAACCTTTGTTTTATTAGCGTAATCAATGTTGAAAACCTCGGTTTGTTTCATAAATTCATTAGTGGAGATGAAGATAGTGCCATCTTCAATCATCCAGTTGAAGTTATACGCGCGTCCCAGATAATCCAAGGCTTGATCGCAGGTCACATTTTTTAAATTTGCGTAAACCGTACCTTCAACTTTAGCATTGATAACCACGCCCATGTTCATAGCTTTTGCAACGCCGTATATTGATTGAGAAATTTGAGCGTTTCGCCAATCAAATGTCATTCGTTTTTCTTTAACGGCGTGAGGTAAGTTGGCGCTGTTAGGCGGAGGTAAATTCACGGGTTTTGCCGCAGGACCTTCCGTTGCTTCCGCTTCTCTCGCTTTTTTATCGGCGTTAGCGTTAGCTATCTCATCAGACTTCTCGGTAGCTTTTTGTTCGGCTTCATAGTTGTCGATGATTTTCTGAATCCGTTCC
>JAFXOC010000216.1 GCA_017529085.1 Selenomonadaceae bacterium
TTCGGCAGTCCTAATAGTCCAACGGGAACTCTTGTAAAACTAAAAGATATTAAAAATTTTGCAAATGAAAAAGACTCGCCGTTTATTTTTATCGATGAATCCTTTTTAGACTTTAGACGCGACAAAGATGTTTATGAAACTCTTGCTTTAGCGGAGAAGTTAAAAAAAATATTTACGATCCGCTCTCTTACAAAATTTTATTCGATGCCGGGATTACGTTTAGGTTTTGGGGTAGGACATAAAATTCTCATCAAAAAATTAAATACGGCAAAAGATATATGGAATGTAAATTTACTTGCGTTAAAAGCGGGACGTGCTTCTTTATACGATGAAAATTATAAAAAAAATACGCTAAATTTAATAGAAAACGAAAAAAATTTTTTATCTAACGAACTCCAAAAATTAAACATAAAAATTTTTCCACCAACGGTAAATTTTATATTATGCTACTTTGAAAATATTGGTATTGCCGAAAATATACGAAATATATTAAGGGAACGGGGATTTTTGGTCAGAAACTGCGAAAATTACCCTGGGCTTGACGGAAGATACATTCGTATAGCTGTTAAAAATCGTAAAGATAACGAAGCGTTAATTGCGGCTTTGAGGGAAATTTCAGTTACTATTCACGGAATCTCCCCCCTACCCCCCTCTCCTAGGAGGGGGCACTAAGCGGAAAACTTCAAGATAGCTGAAAAAAGCCCTCCTCACAGAGGAGGGAAAGCCGCGAAGCGGCAGGGAGGAGAGTCCGCAACTGTGAACAGTAACCACAAAAAACCAAACCACAAAAAACCAAACGACAATGAAGATTTTAAAGAAGCCCTTTACAAACAACCTTACAATATGTTAATATAAGTGTGCGCGGATGTGGCGGAACTGGCAGACGCGCCAGACTTAGGATCTGGTGCCGCAAGGCGTGGGGGTTCAAGTCCCTTCATCCGCACCAATTTGAGTAAATTTTGAAAGTCTTTATGAAACTTGTTTTATAGTAAGCGCAATTAAATTTTGTGAGTTTGCTTCCCCGCCCGAAGGGCGGGGAAGCAAACTCAAACAAAAATATTTTTTGCGTTCACTATATCTTGGTTTCTAAAGGCTTCTTTTTTATTTAAATGAAAATGGTGAGTTTATGAATGAAACCGTAGCCGAAAAATTAAAATTGCTTTCGGATTCGCCCGGCGTATACATAATGAAAGACGCGGGAGGAAAAATAATATACGTCGGAAAAGCCAGAGTTTTAAAAAATCGCGTGCGCCAATATTTTATGAACAGCAAAAACCATACGCCCAAAGTTCGCGCTATGGTAGCGAAAATCGCCGATTTTGAAACAATTTTAACAAACACCGAAGTAGAGGCTTTGATTTTAGAATGTAACCTGATAAAAAAACATAGACCGAGATATAATATAAGTTTAAAAGACGATAAAAGTTACCCTTATGTAAAAGTAACTCTGCGGGAAGATTTTCCCCGAGTGCTTTTGACAAGACGAGTGATAAAAGACGGCGCAAGATATTTTGGACCTTATACGAATGTTACTGCCGTGCATGAAAGTTTAAAACTTTTAAGACGACTTTTTCCGCTTCGCACTTGTAAAACTATGGGAGAACGACCTTGTTTGGAATATCATATTAAACGCTGCCTCGCACCTTGCGTGGGAAATGTCGGGAAAGAAGAATACGCCTCTATGATAGACGCTGTGTCATTGTTTTTGGAAGGGCGTACAAAAGAGGTTGAGCGCGCTCTTGAAACGGATATGAACGAGGCAGCGGAAAATTTTGCGTTTGAAAAAGCCGCCAGACTTAGGGATCAACTGATATCCGTAAAAAAGATTTCAGAAAAGCAGAACATAGTAACGGGATTGGGTGATCAAGACGTTATAGGTATGGCGCAGGGAAATTTTGCCGCTGTCGTTGAAATTTTAACGGTGCGGGCGGGCAAAATGACCGGACGCGAACATTTTATATTGAAAGGCAGCGAAGACGAAACAAAAGAAGCGCTCCTTTACGCTTTTTTATCGCAATATTACGATGCCGCCGCATTTTTACCGAAAGAAGTATTGCTGCCATTTACTCTTGAAGACGCAGTACTGTTGGAAACTTTTTTATCGAATAAAAAAGGCTCTCGCGTGTACTTAACATTGCCCCATAGGGGCACAAAGCGAGACCTAGTTGAAATGGCAACGGGCAACGCTCAAAAATTTTTGGATGACGAAAACAAGAGAACGAGGACGGATTATGAAAAAACTCTGGGCGCTGTAAAGGAATTGCAGAAATATTTGGGCTTAAAAGAGCCGCCACGCAGAATGGAGTGTTTCGATATAAGCCATATGCAGGGTAGTGAAACAGTTGCGTCGATGGTGGTGTTTGAAGACGGCGCGCCAAAAAAAAGCGATTATAGACGGTTCAAGATAAAAAGCGCCGAGGGAAAACCCGACGATTTTAAATCCATGCGCGAAGTAACTACCCGCAGGTACGGAAAATTAACCGAAGACGAGCTTCCGGACTTAATCGTAATAGACGGCGGCAAGGGTCAGCTTTCTTCCGCCCTTGAAATCATCCGAGGCGCGGGACATAATGACGTTGCCGTTGTAGGACTTGCAAAGCAATTCGAACTCATCTTTGTGGAAGGCGAAAGCGAACCTGTCGAACTTCCAAGAAACAGCGAAGCGTTATATCTAATGCAGCGTATAAGAGACGAAGCTCACCGTTTTGCCATAACGTATCACAGAAAACTTCGCGGCAAGAGAAATTTGGTTTCCGTACTCGATCACGTAGAGGGCATAGGCGCAAAACGTCGTCAAGCGTTGTTTTCCCATTTCGGCTCACTGCAAAAGATTAAAGAAGCGAGCGTTGAAGAATTAAAAAAAGCGCCCGGCATGAACGAAACAGCCGCCATAGCCGTAACAAATTTTTTTGCAGCGCATAAAAATTTAAACATTTAAAAGGATTTTCCAAAAATAAGTCGAATATTCTCCTATATGAGAGCATTTTGTAATATAAGGAGGTTTTATCCATGAAAACTTGGGTTTGCTCGGTCTGCGGTTGGATCTATGACGAAGCCAAAGGCGATGCGGACAACAATCTTCCCGCCGGCGTTCCTTTCGCCGATTTGCCAGACGATTTTGTTTGCCCCCTTTGCGGCGTAGGCAAGGATAGTTTCGAGGAACAAAGCTAGTTTCATTTCTTTCTTTTCTTTTTCTTTTTTGTAAAAAAGAAAA
>JAFXOC010000217.1 GCA_017529085.1 Selenomonadaceae bacterium
GTTTCTTTTCTTTTTTCTCTTTTTTTACAAAAAAAGAGAAAAAAGAAAAGAAAAATCTCACCAGATTTTAGCTGCGTTCCAGCCGATTTCTAAAGCTTTTACGTTCGCTTCGATTGTGTGTTTGGGGACTCTGTTTTCAACGGCTTTTTTTACTGCGTCGAAACCGATAAATTCCGTAAGCCTTGTTACCGCGCCCAGCGCCACAATGTTTGCGTAAAGCGCTGCGCCGGCTTCTTCTACGGCTAGTTTGGTGATAGGAATTTTTACCACGTTTTTAAACTTCGGAACTTCCGGCACCAAGTCTTCGTCTAATATTAACAAACCGTTCGGCTTTAAATCTCCGTAATACTTATTCGCCGCTTTTTGCGTCATGGCAAGCACCACGTCGGGCGAGGTGACATGCGGATGATAAATTTGGTAGTCAGATAAAATAACTTCCGCTTTAGACGCGCCGCCTCTGGCTTCAGGCCCGTAAGATTGGGACTGCACCGCTTCTTTGCCTTCGTCCACGGCGGCTTCCGCGTATATTATGGCGGCGGTGATTACGCCTTGCCCGCCAGAACCCGAAAATCTCAATTCTTTCTTCAAGGGCGAGCGCCTCCTAACCTATCTATCAATTTATTGTATTCGTCGCCGTACTCCGCCGCGCGGGTATCCAAGAACACGCCGATGGGGAATTTCTCTCCCGTTTTTTCTTCGTCGCTCATCTTGTCCCAAGCGGCTTTCATAACGGCGTGATCCCGCATCCATGCGAGCATATCAGCAGGACTTCCCATTTTATTTTTTCTGCCGTAAGAGGTAGGGCATTGCACAATGGCTTCAACGAAGGCAAATCCATGATTGTTTAAGCCTTGCTCTATCACGTCCGCCAAATGTTTCACGTGATAAGCCGTGGAGCGCGCAACATAAGTAGCTCCCGCAGCCTTTGCCAAAGCGGAAGGATCAAGCGGATGCGCTAAGGAGCCGTAAGGCGTTGTCGTCGCCTTTTTCCCTTGGGGAGTCATGGGCGAAGTTTGCCCGCCCGTCATTCCGTAGATATTATTGTTGAAAAGTATAACCGTTAAATCATGGTTGCGGCGGCAAGTATGAATGAAGTGGTTGCCGCCTATTGCGGTGCAGTCGCCGTCGCCGGTTATGACTATAACCTTTAAATCGGGGCGCGCCATTTTTATGCCCGTAGCGAAAGGCAAAGCGCGACTGTGCGCCGTGTGGAGGGTATCAAAATCCATGTACCCGGAGGCGCGGGAGGAGCAACCAATTCCCGAAATGATAACCGTGTTGTCCTTGTTTAATTCCGGATGTTTTTCAATCGCCATGACTATGGCCTTCATCGCAATTCCGTTGCCGCAACCGGGGCACCAGAGATGAGGCAGTCTGTTTAACCGAAAATATTTTTCGTAACTTCTCATTATGTTCTCGTCCATCACGCTTTTCCTCCCTTCATCATAGCGTTTATAGCCGCTTCTATTTCCTCAGGCTCAAACGCCTTCATATTGTATTTGCCGCAAAGCGCAACGTCTGCGCGACCTGCGACGGCGCGTCTGACCTCGTTTACAAGCTGCCCGTAATTTAGTTCCGCCACGATTATTCCCTTAACCCTATCCGCAAGTCTTTCTATCGCTTTATCCGCAAAAGGCCA
>JAFXOC010000218.1 GCA_017529085.1 Selenomonadaceae bacterium
ATGACGTATATAGATAAAATGATTATATTGGATAACGGTTGTACTGATAATACTGTTGAAATTTTAAAGTTACTTCGAAACGAAGGATACGATATTGAGATATTTGACGAGTCTTTAATTGATTTTGAGCAATTTCAAATTATGAACAAATATTTGAAAATTATTAATGAAAAATACGCGCCGGATATCATTATACCACTGGATGCAGACGAATTTTTAACGGCGGAGCGCGAAACGGTTCGGAGTATTTTGGAGTCGTTGCCTTTAGATAAAGTTTACCGCGCTCTTTGGCGAACTTTTATAATGAGCGAAGAAGACGGAAACAGCGGATTTGTGTGTCGAGATATGAAAAAATCCTATCTGCACAAAGACGGCAAGGTTATAATTCCCGCAAACTTAATCGAAAAATATCAAATGATTTTGACGGTGGGGCAACATAATGTCGTAGGTAAAAACGGATTGGAAGTAGAAACATTGAGCAATCTGCAAATGGCGCATTATCCCAATCGAACTATTGAGCAGGTAAAGGCAAAATCTCTTTGTCATAGCGTAAGATATGTAAACTATTTGAATAGGGCTACGGGAGAGAGTAGACACCGCAATGTATTCGCTAAAGCTTGCGTAGAGCATATCGATGATTTTAACAACGAGTGGTTTCAATCGATAATTATGGAGCGCATGAAAACCTGGCAGGGCGGGAAAATTGAAACTCGTCCGGTGAATTTAGATTCTCCCGAATTTAGAGATATTGAGATCAAATATAAGAATATGGGAAAAATCAATGTTCCCTTAAACTTATACAATCTGGCGAAAATTATGGCAATCAAAGCCTATAATTTAAGAATTCAGAAAAAGCTTGTCGAAGCTCCGACTGTTTTAATTTACGGTACAGGTAATGAGGCGACACATTTGTTGGACGGGTTTCCTCATGACTTGGTGAATATACGCGCGTATATAAACAGTGATTTAAATTTAGAGTTGACTATGTTTAACGGGCGTTTGGTTATATCTCCCAAACTTATTAAATTTTTTGGTTACGATAAGATTATATTAGCCAGCGTCAAATATTGCGACGAAATGCGAGAGATCCTTTTAAGCGAAGGTATCGCCGACGAAAAAATATGTGGCGCAGAATATATTTTAAACGAATCAATTCGACAATTAGGGAAAAAATAAAGGAGAATATATGAGGTATATTTCCAGAACAGCCGGACACCTGGCAAAAAAGTTTTATGCTTGGGCAAAGGAAAACGGACACGAATGTTTATCTTTTGCAGATAGTAATTATCATTTATGGGGTCAATCAATAGACAATGTTTCCGTAGAATCGCTGATGAAAGCGCTTAAACGTTACGCATCAAACGAAAACACGAAAATAGTCGTCGCTGTGGATGCTCCGGTTAAGACAATCAGAGATATTTGCCGCGAGCTTGTAGGCATTGGGTTTGATAAATCGGATATTTTAATTGTAGGTATTGATTTTATAAAAGGAAATGCAACAGCACCGACTTTTATGCCTTATACGTCGTACAACTCATTGGAATATTTGGAGTTTCATATAACGCACAGATGCAATTTAAATTGCGCCGGATGCAGTCATTTTGTACCAATCATACCTAAAAACATCGAAGTCAATGAAGTTTCACTAAAAAATGATTTGAGTAGATTAAAAGAATTAGTCAATCATATCGGCAATATCCGTATTATGGGCGGTGAACCGTTGCTTTGCTCAAAACTTGAGGATTATTGCGAATTTGTCAGAGGTCTTTATCCTCATGCAAACATAAAGATTGTTTCCAACGGAATACTTGTAGATAAAATGAGCGACAAGTTGATTGCTTCAATGAAGGAACATAATGTTTCCTTGGATATAACTTGTTATCCGCCGCTCTATGATAAATACGATAAAATTGCCAAAAATCTGGATAAAAATGGCATTTCTTGCGTTATGGACATTCGTTGGGGGATGTGTCCGATACTTCATAAAGATTCCAATCATAAATTTCGTCACGACAATACTTCTCTTGTATGCGAATGTTACAACTTGTTTGACGGGTCTTTGTATCCTTGCCCTCCGACGGCGTATATCGACTTTTTCAACGATTATTTCGGAGAGCATTTCCCAAGCGACGAAGGAGTAAACATATATAGTTGCAAGTCATTTCAGGAACTTTGGGAAAATGTGATTTCAAAGAAAAAACTCTGCGATTATTGCAACCATTATTTTATGACCAAACATTTTGAACGGCGTCCGTTTTCTATGAGCAAACATCCGCCGACTAAGGAGGATTATATCCGTGAGTACGACGAAAAATAGAAACGAATTGGAGGAACTTTTAAACTACGAGAACAACGCCAATAAACTTCGAACGAGCATACCTGAAGAATATGGAAAAGGGGCGCTTGTTGCCGAAACTGTTTTTTGGGGAGATTTTAAAGTTGCGATATACGGCGCAGGAAATTGCGGCGCCGCTGTTTACATATGGTTAAAAGAAAAGGGTATAGATGCGGAGTTTTTTGTGGACAGTAAGAAAACGGGTTCTTTGTTTGAAAAGCCTATTCTAGATTTAACCGAAGCGGCGCGTCGGTTCGACGGAGAAAAGTTTTTGGTTTTGATAGCTGTCAATTCATCATACTATGAAAACAATCTTATAAAAAAGAAATTGCTCTCGATTGATGCGTCAAAAGTTATAAGGCGGGATGAAATTGAAGTCAATTTAAACCTTTGGACATTTGACATTTTAACGCATAAACAAGAATTGTCGGTGGCGTTTGATTATTTGGCGGACGACGAATCCCAAAAAGCGTACATAGAATATTTCAGAACGCATTTGACCAGAGATTTTTGGAGATATGCGGAATATGATTTTACTGAAAAATATTTTTGCGAGGAATTATTCGATATAAAAAAGGTCACTCACTATATATGTTGCGGCGGATATACGGGAGACAATATTTTGCGCTTTTCAAAAAAAAATCCCCGTTTTGAAAGCGTTGTCGTATATGAGCCTCAAGAAAAATATATGAATCCTCTTCAAGAGAGTATCGATTTGTTGCCAAAAAATGTAGGGAAAAAGATTCGCATAATAGAGAAAGAATGTAAAGATGTAAATAACGCCACCGCGGCCACAATAGACTCCGAATTTTCCGGGGGGGTGGGAACCATTCTCATCAGTATGGACATTGAAGGAGGAGAGTTTCTCGCTTTGAAAGGAGCGGAAAAAACCATCAGTCAAAATCCGCCGATTTTTGCTTTAAGCGCGTATCACAAATTTGACGATTTCCCCGTGTTTATCGAGTATCTAAAAAATCGAGGAGAGTACAAATTTTTTGCGCGAAAATATCGTTCGAGCGCGTCCGTGCCGTCAAACGAAATTGTTCTTTACGCCGTGCCCGCGCTTTTGTCATTGAAGTAGGAGGCTTAAATTGAAAACATATCGCATTTGTATTTGGGGAACAGGAAAGAGATGTAAATCTTTGCTGTTAAATTTGCCGTCGAACTGCATAGTTGAAGGTTTCATAGATACTTTACC
>JAFXOC010000219.1 GCA_017529085.1 Selenomonadaceae bacterium
CGCTGCCCCAAACCCCGCAAGGGGCGTAGCCCCTTGACCCCGGCAGGACTTTGCAGCCCTGCACCCGCAATTATTTATATTTGGCACGATAAACTTCACTGTTATATTAAACCTACATTTAAACACGAAAACATACCATGTATATAACCCAGTTAATAAAGTTTTTTCTCTTTCTTTTTCTTTGCTTCTTTCTTTTTCTTTGCTCTTTTTTACAAAAAAGAGAAAGAAAAAGAAAGAAGAGAAACTGACAATTTTAGCACTTTTAGAAAATCCCGCGAAGAGAACTTCACGGGATTCAACGAATAAGAAGGGTAGTTATTCCTTATTTTGATCGATATAATTCACAACATCTTGAACAGTCTTAATTTTCTCCGCAGCTTCGTCGGGAATTTCGATATTGAATTCTTCCTCGAACGCCATTATTAACTCGACGATGTCCAAGGAATCCGCGCCTAAATCGTCAATGAAGGTCGAGCCGATCTGAACCTCATCAGCCTCAACGCCCAATTGCTCAACGACTATATCGCGAACTTTTTCAAACGTCTCCATCCAACTTCACCTCCCCCCGGTGGTTTCATATACGATACATGGTTACATAACCATGCCGCCGTCAACATTAATGACCTGACCCGTAATATATGCGGCCATGTCGCTTGCAAGGAAAAGTGTTGCGTTTGCAACGTCTTCCGGAACGCCGGGACGCTTCAACGGAATGTTTTTGCTCATTTCTTCTTTAACTTTATCGGAAAGCACCGCCGTCATATCCGTGTCGATAAATCCCGGCGCTACGGCGTTTGCCGTAATGCCCCTTGAAGCAAGTTCTTTTGCGACGGTTTTGGTAAACCCGATAACTCCCGCTTTTGCCGCGCTATAGTTGGCTTGACCAGCGTTTCCGGTAATACCTACAACGGAAGCCATGTTTATGATACGCCCCGAGCGCGCTTTCATCATAAATTTTGCCGCAGCTTTTGTCGTATAAAAAACGCCTTTTAAGTTAGTGTTTATGACAGCCTCAAAATCTTCGTCCTTCATACGGGCAAGGAGTCCGTCTCGCGTTATGCCGGCGTTGTTTACCAATATGTCTATTTTCCCGAAAGTCTCGACGGTTTTCGCTACAAGTTCCTCGGCAGCAGTAGCGTTTGACACGTCCGCGCCGATAACTATCGCCTCGCCGCCGTTTTTCTCTATCTCCGCTTTTACCTCGTTGGCTTTCGCTTCGTTGCCCGCATAGTTAACAGCAACCTTCGCGCCCTCTAAAGCAAGCTTCAAAGCTATCGCTCGACCTATTCCGCGAGATGCGCCCGTAATAAGAGCAACTTTTCCTTCTAAAAGCATATTACCCTACCTCCTTGAAATAGTCAAGGACTTTTTTCAGACTTTCTTCATTTTCTGCATTCAAAGTGGTAAGTTTTCTATCTATTCGCTTGTTAAATCCGGCTAAAGTTTTTCCGGGACCCGCTTCTATAAAAGTATCCGCGCCGAAATCCACCATGGTCTTTACGCAGTCAATCCATTTAACGGGGCTTGCCGCCTGCGCGATTAAATTAGCTTTTATAGTTTTTGCGTCGTGTTGCAGTTTTCCGTCTACGTTAGCAACCACGGGGAAAACAGGATCTTTCCATTCAAGTTTTTCAATCTCCGCCGCAAGTTTTTCCGCCGCAGGTTTCATCAAGCTGCTGTGGAAAGGCGCGCTTACGGGAAGCACAACCGCCTTTTTTGCGCCCTTAGCCTTTAATTCGTCGGCGGCTTTTGTAACTCCCTCGATAGTTCCCGCTATAACGGTTTGACCCGGGCAGTTATAGTTCACCGCTTGAACTTCGCCAACTGTTTTTTGAACATCGACGCAAACTTCCTCGATAACGTCATCCGTCAACCCCAAAATCGCCGCCATGCCGCCTTTTCCGACAGGTACGGCTTCTTGCATGAATTCGCCTCTTTTATGCACAAGAAGAACCGCGTCTTTAAAGTCGATAACCCCGGCGAGCACCAAAGCGGAATATTCGCCTAAGCTGTGACCTCCCGCGACAGAGGGAACTACGCCTTGTTCTTTTAACAACTCCCCCAATATAACGCTAACGGTAAGTATAGCGGGTTGAGTATTGGCGGTAAGTTTTAATTCTTCTGCGGGACCTTCAAAACAGAGTTTCGATATGGAAAATCCCAAAGCCTCGTCCGCCTCTTCAAAGCGATGCTTTGCAAGCTCGTACTTCTCAATCAAATCGGCTCCCATACCGACAGCCTGCGCGCCCTGTCCCGGACACAAAAACGCGAGTTTCTTCATAACACACCTCATACTGTTGTTTTTAGGCCAGTTCTTTTCTTTCTTTCTCTTTTCTTTTTTGTAAAAAAGAAAAGAGAAA
>JAFXOC010000220.1 GCA_017529085.1 Selenomonadaceae bacterium
AAGACTTCCGTCAAGAGCACGGCTTCGTCGGATAAATCCAAAAGATTAACGGCAGTCTCGCGAGCTTTTTTGTTATCAAATTTTTCTATTACGTTTTTTCTGCTTTTCGTGATAGCAGTAACAGATAGGGATAAAAAAGCGGCTAAAGATACTATTACAAAAGCGGCGAAAATAAATGCGTATGAATCTTGCTCAGGTCTCATAAAATTAGTCCCACCAATCTTGAGCGCTGCCGTTTGAAATTATTATGCCGCCGTGAAGGGTTACGGGGCTTCTCTCGGAATTTGATTTAGCCGGAAGTTTTGCCGTTACCGTAAAAGGCGTGTCGATTAAGCGCGCCGCTATAAAGGTGGGCGTACCGCGAAGAGTTTTGGTTTTCTTCACGTCAAAAGACGCGCGGTACGTTACGGTTTCCTTAGGTTTATACACTTCATCGTGAAATGCCTGTGTAAAAGCTATATTATCCGACCATTTTGCGATTTTTTCACCCTTTTCGTTTAAAAGAGCCACATCGTAGTTCTGACCGGTTTTGTGGGAAATGGTGTAAGGCGTGTCTATTAAATTGGTAATTTCAAATGAAACTACATATTTGCCGTTTTTTTCTTCGACAATGAGTTCTTCTAAAAGAATTCCGTCGGAAAAAGAGGCGTAGGAAGATTTTTCGCTTGATGAAGAAGACGAAGAGCCTGTGGGAAAAGGGATGGAAATTCCTATCCCCGTGCCTATACGGGCAAAAGCCGTCATGGGAATAAGAGTTAAAACAAATAGAATAACGCATAATTTTGTCTTCATTTAAGTTACCTCGCAAAAAAATAAGTTTTTAGAGTTGTCTTTTATATTATCATAAAAATATTAAGTTGTCTGTAAAATAGTAAAAGATTTAACGGGCGGACGCAAATAAATTTTTGCGTTCGTTCTTTTTATTTGCTATAATAAAAAAAAATCTTTGGAGGGTTGTTGTTGCGAATATTAAATATCGGGATAGTAATTTTAACTTTTGCGGTTTTGTATATGACATTTTTCATAGTCCCTCCCGCAGAAGGTTTGGGTTATCTTGCCAGGATAATTTTTTTCCATGTGCCCATGGCGTGGGTGTCCGTAATTGCTTTTATCATGAGCGCATGGTGGAGCGTTAAATACATAAAAAAACGGGAACGTTGTTTTGATCGTTTGGCGGCGCGTTCCGCCGCTATCGGATTTTTTTTTGTGATATTAGCCACCGTTTCGGGGGCGATATTCAGTAAACTGACTTGGGGCGCATATTGGAACTGGGATCCAAGGCAGACTACGATTTTTGCGCTGATACTTCTATACGGCGCATATCTTACGCTCAGAGCGGCAATTGCGAACGAGGAGAGCCGCGCGAAAATTTCCGCTATATACGCTTGTTTTTCCTGCATTACGGTTCCATTTTTAATGTTTATCATCCCTCGCCTTTATTTTTCCCTGCATCCGTCTCCCATCATAAACGAAAAAGGCAGCGTTGACATGGAACTAACCATGCTTTTTACCCTCGTTCTTGCCGTTATCGATGCAACGTTAATATACATACGTCTTATGAAAAGGAAGAACCCCGATGCGTAAATATTTATTGATAGTATTAATCATAATTTTTGGTGTTTACGTTGCTTGGAGTTTTGCCGATTCGGTTACGCCGTATGTAGGCGTAAAAGAGGCTCGTCAATCCGCAAAAAACGTTCAAGTAAAGGGACTTTTGGATAAAGCGGCGCCGCCGCCTCACGTTGAAGGCAAAGATTTTGTGTTCTCGCTGCTCGATGAAGAAACCGGCGAAACCATGCCTGTCCGCTATCACGGCGCAAAACCAGACCAATTCGACGAGGCTTATCATATCGTTGCAATAGGCAAATGGAAGGAAACAGCCTTTTCGGCGGATAAACTCCTTATAAAGTGCCCTTCGAAATATGAGGCGGCTAAGTAAAGAAAGAGAAAGAGAAAAAACTTTAATAAGGG
>JAFXOC010000221.1 GCA_017529085.1 Selenomonadaceae bacterium
AAAACCTTGCATGAAACGAAATTTTTAGATAGAATAGAGAAAAGTTTTTTGTTTATGATTTTTTAGGGGGACGATAATATGTTCATCGGTACAATCCATGCTGAAGCTTCCACTTTTGAAGATTACCCTGCGGCAATCAAAAAGGCTCTCGACTTCCTTCGCTCCAAAGACTTTACCAAAGTCGAAAACGGACGCATTGAATTGGAAGCAGACAATAAGATGTACGCCATAGTGCAGCGTTACGAGACTCGCGATATGGCGAAAGGTCGCCCCGAAACTCATAAAAAATATATCGACATTCAATACATCGCCGACGGTCAGGAATACATGGGCTGGTGTCCCTTTAGCCCGGATCTTAAAGTTTCCGAGGCCTACAATCCCGAAAAAGACGTGGCTTTCTACGAAAAATTAGTCCCCGAAAGCAACGTTGTCTTAGCAGCCGGCAGTTTCGCCGTCCTCTACCCCGACGATGTTCATCGCCCTTGCGTAGACGTCGAAGGCGAGAAATCCAACGTCACCAAAGTCGTTGTGAAGATTTCTCTTGATTTGTTATAATTGAGGCTCAGCCTCAAACTCCGCAAGGGGCGCTGCCCCTTGACCCCGCCAAAGGGCATTGCCCTCTGGACTTCCGGGTTCTCTATATGGAACTTAATTTTTATCCCCGTGTCTCTGTGGCGCGGGGATAATAGTTATTGTAAAGTATTAAAACAAAAAATTATTAAAGTTTTTTGTCTCTCTTTCTTTGCTTCTTTCTTTCTCTCTTTTTTTTCAAAAAAGAGAGAGAAAGAAAGAAGTACTTACAGTTTTGTTTGGAGGTAAAAAAATGGCGGTAAGGCGCATATATGTCGAGAAGCGGCAAGGATTTTTTGATATTCCGGCGAGCGAATTGCGGGACGATTTAAGGGAGACCTTTAGATTGACGGAATTAAAAGCGGTGCGTCTTATTCATCGCTACGATATAGAGGGGCTTTCGGATAAGGAGTACGCTCTTACCCGTTCCGTTGTGTTTTCGGAGCCTCCCGTAGATACGGTTTACGAAGGGGAATTGCCGGAGTTTAAAAATTCCAGGATGTTCGCCATGGAATTTTTGCCGGGGCAATACGATCAGAGGGCGGATTCTGCGGGAGAGTGCGTTCAGCTTGTGACGGGGAAGGAACGTCCTATCGTGGCTACGGCTGAGATTGTAGTCTTGGTGGGGGATATTTCGGACGATGTTTTTGAGAAGATAAAGGCTTATCTGATAAACAAGGTTGAGAGTAGGGAAGCGTCGCTTGCGAAAAAGAGCAAGCTGACGGAGGAATACCCGGAACCGAATGATGTTGAGATTGTGGAGGATTTTTGCGAATTAAACGAAGCGGGACTTCAAAAAATGTTGGACGAGCGGGGTTTCGCCATGAGTTTGGAGGATCTTGCCTTTTGTCAGGATTATTTTAAGGAGGAACAGCGCGCGCCTACCATAACGGAACTTAAAGTTATAGATACATACTGGTCGGATCATTGCAGACACACGACTTTTACCACGGCGATAGACGAGGTGGAGATAGAGGAAGGCTTTGCGGATAGGGCTGTGCAGGCGGCTTATGAACTTTATTTCTGCGATAGGGACGAGATTTACGGCGAAACGGAGAGAGACGTGACGCTGATGGATATCGCAACCATCGGCATGAAGTCTTTAAAGAAAGCGGGACTTTTGCAGGATTTGGACGAGTCGGAGGAAATAAACGCCTGTAGCGTAAACGTTAAGGTGAAAGTTGACGATGCCTATGAAGATTGGCTCTTGATGTTTAAGAACGAGACCCATAATCATCCGACGGAAATAGAACCTTTCGGCGGCGCTGCGACTTGTTTGGGTGGCGCTATTAGGGATCCTCTTTCGGGGCGTTCTTACGTTTATCAGGCGATGCGGGTTACTGGCGCGGCGGATCCTAATAGGCCTATAGCGGAAACTCTTGAAGGAAAATTGCCGCAGAAAAAGATAACGAGAGGCGCTGCGGCGGGGTACAGTTCTTACGGCAATCAGATAGGACTTGCAACCGGCGAAGTCCACGAAGTTTATCACGAAGGTTATCTGGCGAAACGAATGGAGATAGGCGCGGTTATAGCGGCGGCACCTAAGGAAAATGTTGTTCGTATGCGTCCGGCGCCTGGCGATGTTGTGGTGCTTGTGGGGGGACGCACGGGCAGAGACGGTTTGGGCGGCGCAACGGGGTCTTCTAAGGAGCATACGACAGAATCGCTGACGACTTGCGGCGCAGAGGTGCAAAAAGGCAATCCTGTTGTGGAGAGAAAAATTCAGCGACTGTTTAGAAATCCAAAAATTGCAAAGACTATTAAAAGATGCAACGACTTTGGCGCAGGCGGCGTTGCCGTGGCGATTGGCGAACTTGCGGACGGGCTTCGCATTGATTTGGGCGCAGTCAAGAAGAAATACGAAGGATTGGACGGTACGGAACTCGCTATTTCCGAATCTCAGGAACGCATGGCTGTGGTGCTTGACAGGCACGACGTTAAAGCGTTCATACAAGGAGCGGCAGAGGAAAATTTAGAAGCTACGATTGTGGCGCAGGTTACGGACGATAATACCCTTGTAATGCGTTGGCGCGGGAAGGATATAGTTCGTTTGAAGCGGGAATTTCTTGCGACGAACGGCGTAAAACAACACGTAACCGTTAAAATCTTAATGCCGAACGGAGAGGAAAATTATTTTAAAAAATTCTCCCACGCAGTATCAAAAGCCGGAACAGATTTAGAAAAGGCATGGCTGAATAATTTATCGGATTTAAACGTGTGCTTGCAAAAGGGGCTTGCGGAGCGATTCGATTCCACTATAGGCGCAAATACCGTATTGATGCCGTTCGGAGGCAGAAAGCAACTCACCCCCGCAGGGGGCGCAGTGGCAAAACTCCCTGTGCGTCACGGTGAAACCAATACGGCTTCCATAATGACTTTCGGTTTAAATCCGTATTTGCTTTCGTGGAGTCCTTTCCACGGCGGATTATACGCCGTTGTGGAGTCGGTTTCAAAATTGGTTGCGCTTGGCGGCGACTATAAGAATGCAAGGCTGACGCTTCAGGAATATTTTGAACGGTGGGGGAAAGATAAAGAGCGTTGGGGAAAACCTATGTCTGCGCTCTTGGGGGCGCTCTTGGCGGAGCATGAACTTCAAACTCCCGCTATAGGCGGCAAGGATTCCATGAGCGGCACTTTTATGGATTTAAACGTGCCGCCTACCCTTTGTTCCTTTGCCGTCGGCGTAACGACAAGCGAACGGGTGATGTCCCCGGAGTTTAAATATATAGGCAACAATGTTTACATTTTGAAGGCGAAGCGGAACGAGGACGAAATTCCCGATTTCACGAAACTCAGGCGAAATTTCGACGCTGTGTCAAGATTGATAAAGGCGAGAAAGATTTTTTCCGTGGCGACCGTAGGCATGGGCGGCATTGCGGCGACTGTTACAAAGATGGCTGTGGGCAACGGCATCGGGTTTAAATTTGCCAAAACAATGGATAAAGAGGAGTTGTTTGCCGCTTCTTACGGTACGTTTATAATCGAAGCGCCTGCGGATACGGATATATCGGGGGATTTGGAAGGCTGCGATCATGCGCTTTTGGGCGTTACAACTGAAGTGCAGACCATTGTTTACGGTAAGGCGTCAATTCTTTTAATAGATGCAGAAGAAGCATTAAAGAAACCGCTCGAAAAAATTTTCCCGACAGTCGTAAAGAAGAAAACGGGAGATAAAGCGACACTTGTGCCTTATACTCATGGCAATAAAATTTTCGGACGCGGCGCAAAGATAGCGAGTCCGAGGGTGTTTATCCCCGTGTTCCCCGGCACGAATTGCGAATACGATACGGCGAGAGCCTTTGAAAGAGCGGGGGCCGAAACGGACATCTTGGTGGTGCGGAATTTGACTCCCGCAGATATAGAAGCGACAGTCGAAGCGATTGTGGACAGGTTGAAAAAGGCGAAAATTTTAATGTTCCCCGGCGGGTTTAGCGGGGGCGACGAACCTGACGGCTCGGGGAAATTTATCGCCGCCATGTTCAGAAATCCAAAGATAGCCGAAGAAGTCATGAACCTTTTAAACAAGAGGGACGGTTTGATTTTAGGAATTTGCAACGGTTTCCAAGCGCTTATCAAATTGGGACTTCTGCCTTACGGCGAAATAATGCCTTTAAGGAGCAATTCGCCTACGCTTACTCACAACAATATCGCCCGTCACGTTTCCACCATGGTGACAACAAAGATTGTGTCTAATCTCTCGCCGTGGTTCAACAATGTGAATGTCGGAGATACCCATACAATTCCCGTGTCACATGGAGAAGGTCGTTTTGTGGCAGATGCGGAGGTTATCGCAAAGCTTCGAGTGGGCGGACAAATCGCTACGCAGTATGTTGATCCTAAGGGAATGGCTACAATGGAATTTCCGTATAATCCCAACGGTTCGTTAAACGGGATTGAAGGCATAACCAGTCCTAACGGCAGAATTTTGGGCAAGATGGGACATTCGGAGCGAATCGGCAAAGACCTTTACAAGAACGTGCGGGGCAATCACGACCAAAAACTTTTCGAAGCTGGAGTGGCGTATTATAGTTAAAAATGAGACATACACTTTCTTACGGGGATAAATGGCGAGAATTTGCCAACGTGGCGCTGCCGATTTTCGTGGCGCAGGTGGCAATTATCGCCACATCCTTTTTCAACACGGTAATGGCGGGGCATTTGGGCGAAGAAGACTTGGCGGGCGTGGCTCTCGGGGTAAACTTATTCCTGCCTTTTTTCACAAGTTTTATGGGGATAATCTCGGCTTTGACGCCGATAATCGCCGGCTATTACGGAGCGGGAAAATATAGGGATATAGGGTACCAAACGGGGCAGGGAATATATTGGGCGATACTTTTGTCTTTTCTATTCGTTGGAGCGGGATATGTTTTTGTCCCGAAGATATTGCCACATTTATCCCTTGCGCCTGAAGTTGAAACGATAACAAGGGATTACCTATTTTTTCTGTCTTTCGGCATACCCTTTTTCTTCGTGTTTGCGGTGCTCAAAAATTTGATAGACTCTCACGGATATACAAAACTGACTATGGGCATAACGATATTCACCGTGCCGGTAAATATCGGGTTAAACTATGTTTTCATGTACGGCGCATACGGCTTTCCGAAGTTGGGAGGAGCGGGCGCGGGGGTAGGCTCGGCGGCGACTTTTATCATAACCTTTTTGGTTACGGCGCAGCTTGTTATGTATATGAATCCCTTTGCAAAATATAAAATCTTTATGAAATTACCCTTGCCCTCATTTCGCATTTGGTTGCGTCATTTAAAGGTGGGGCTTCCCATAGGAGGCACGATTTTTTGCGAAAACAGCATATTCGGCGTGGTGGGAATATTGATGACCGCTTATGGCACGTCGATTATTGCGGCGCATCAAGTAAACATGAATTTTACCACGCTTATGTATATGGTTCCCTTTTCGGTGAGTATGTCGCTGGCTATTTTGGTAGGTTACGAAATAGGCGCGGGACGCGAGAAGGATGCTAGGGTCTATATAAAAATCGGAAGAATATTTGCGGCGGCGTTTATAGGAATTTTAACGGTGACGGCGTTGCAGTTTAGAGAAGAAATTGCCGCAGTATATACGTCAAGTCCGAACGTGCTAAAAATATTGCCCACATTTTTAATCTACGGCGCATTTATGCAGGTAGCCGACAGTTTAAACGCTCCCATACAGGGCGCATTAAGGGGTTATAAAGACGTAAACGCAACGTTTTTATTGGCTGTGCTGTCTTATTGGGCGATAGGCTTGCCAACGGGATATGTTTTGGCGAACCACACGGATTTAGAATATTACGGCTATTGGGTAGGATTGATAACCGGAGTCCTCTGCGGCGCAGCGTTATTATCTTTAAGATTGAAAACAGTGCAAAAGAAAAAATAAAAAATTATTAAAGTTTTTTCTCTCTCTTTTTCTTTGCTTCTTTCTTTTTCTCTCTCTTTTTTACAAAAAAGAGAGAGAAAAAGAAAGAAGAAAACCTGAAGATAAAACACAAACGAAAAAAAGGGAGAGAAAAGTTGGAGAAGATAATATTGACGGGGGACCGTCCGACGGGGAAGTTGCATATTGGGCACTATGTTGGGTCGCTGAGAGAGCGGGTAAGGTTGCAAAATTCCGGGGAATATGCGAAGATATTCATAATGATAGCTGACGCGCAGGGGCTGACAGATAACTTTGACAATCCGGAGAAAATTGAGGAAGCATAAGAGAAGTTGCCCTTGATTATTTAGGCGTTGGATTGGATCCAAAAAAAGCGTCCATTTTTATACAGTCGCAAATACCCGAATTGACAGAACTCACCATGTATTATATGAATTTGGTGACGGTGGCGAGGTTGCAGAGAAATCCCACTGTTAAATCTGAAATCCAGATGAGAAAGTTTGAGGCGAATATTCCCGCCGGTTTTTTGTGCTATCCAATCAGCCAAGCGTCTGATATAACGGCGTTTAAGGCGACGATCGTGCCGGTTGGGGAAGATCAAAAGCCGATGCTTGAGCAGACGAGAGAGATAGTGAGAAAATTTAATGAAATATATGCGCCTGTGTTGGTGGAGCCTGATATTTTGCTTTCGTCGAATAAGTCTTGTTTGAGATTGCCGGGTACGGACGGCAAAGCGAAGACGAGTAAGTCGCTTGGAAATTGCATATATCTTTCGGATACGGAAGAAGAAGTGGCTAAAAAGGTAAAATCCATGTATACCGACCCCACTCATATAAAGGTGTCGGATCCGGGACATATTGAGGGCAATACTGTCTTTACCTATTTGGATGCGTTTGCAAAAGACGAGGATTTTAAGAAGTATTTGCCCGAATACGAAAATCTGGACGAATTAAAGGCGCATTATTCAAGGGGCGGACTTGGCGACGTAAAGATAAAGAAATTCTTAAACGCCGTGCTTGAGGAAGAACTTTCGCCGATAAGAGAGCGTAGAAAAGAATATGAAAAAGACCCCGCATTTATCGTCGAAATGCTAAAAAAGGGTACTGAAAAGGCGAAAGAAACGGCGGCAAAGACTTTGGACGAAGTGAAAAAAGCGATGCGAATTGATTATTTTGCGGGCGATTTGTTCTGAAAGCATTTTTTCAGTTGTAAGATATTCTCAACTGTGATAATATAAAAAAATATTTCATATTGTTGTAAAAATGGTGGTGAGGGAAGATGGAAGAAACTAAGGCTTTGACCATTGACGGCATAATAAACGCCGTGAAGGAGTATCAGCCCAGCGCAGACGCTTCCCTCATGCGTAAAGCTTACGAACTTGCAAAAAGCGCTCACGAGGGGCAGACTAGGGTTTCGGGCGAGGCTTATATAATACATCCCATGCACGTTGCGGAGATTTTGACGAAACTTCATATAGACGACGTTACTATAACGGCGGCGCTCCTGCATGACGTGGTGGAAGACACCACTTATACATTAGAACAGTTGCAGGAGATGTTTGGGGCGGAAGTCGCCATGCTTATTGACGGCGTGACGAAATTAGGTCGGATAGAGTATAAGTCTAAGGAAGAACTGCAGCTTGAAAATTATCGCAAGATGTTCTTGGCTATGGCAAAGGACATTAGAGTGATAATGATAAAGCTGGCGGACAGGCTCCACAATATGCGGACGCTTAAATATATGCGGGAAGATAAGCAAAAGCGTATCGCAAAGGAGACTATTGAAGTATATGCGCCACTTGCCAATCGGTTGGGAATTTCGAGTATAAAATGGGAACTTGAGGATTTATGCCTCAGATATTTGGAGCCGGATACCTATTATGAGTTGGTGGACGGCGTAAGTCAGAAGCGTCGCGAGCGTCAAGAGTTTATCGATGACGCCATAAAACAGATTGAAGAGAGGCTCTCGTCGTTAAAGATAGAGGCGGAGATAAGCGGCAGAGCGAAACATTTTTACAGTATTTATAAAAAAATGAAGCGGGACAACAAGGATATCAGCGAGATATACGATTTGTCCGCAATAAGGATATTGGTGCCGACCGTGCAGGATTGTTACGGGGTTTTGGGCGCAATTCACGCCATGTGGAAACCTATTCCCGGAAGGTTTAAGGATTATATAGCCATGCCCAAAACCAACGGGTACCAATCTTTGCACACGACGGTTATGACAAAAGGCGCGCCGCTTGAAATCCAGATTCGCACGAGATCCATGCATCAGGTGTCGGAATACGGCATAGCGGCTCATTGGAAGTACAAGGAAAAGGGCAAGAACTCTTTAGCCTCAAGCGATATGGATCAAAAGATGAGCTGGCTTAGGCAAATGGTGTCCTTGCAGCAGGAACTCAGCGATTCAAGGGAATATTTCGAGGCGCTTAAAGTTGACGTATTTTCGGATGAGGTCTTTGTGTTTACTCCAAAAGGCGATGTGGTGAACCTGCCCAAAGGGTCGATTCCCATAGATTTTGCTTACCGCATACATACGGAGGTAGGGCATCATTGCATCGGAGCAAAGGTAAACGAAAAGATTGTGCCCCTTGAGTATAAGTTAAAAAACGGGGATATTGTTTCGATTGTAACAAATAAAGCCAACAACGGCCCCAGCCGAGATTGGCTGAACATCGTGGCTTCAAGCGAGACGAGAAGCAAGATTCGCGCATGGTTCAAAAAGGAGAAGCGCGAAGAAAACATCGAACGCGGTCGGGAGATGCTGACGCAAGAAGCGAAGCATTTGGGTTATAACCCGAAAGAAGTGGTGCGGGACGATCGCTTGTTGATGGTTGCGGAAAAATTAAATATACTTTCGGCTGAAGATTTGCTGGCCTCTATCGGTTACGGCGGAATACAGATGCCGGGGGTGCTGAAAAAACTCATAGAGCTTCAAAAAGCTGTCATTAAGGAATATACGCCGGAAAGCGTAACCGAGATGATAGAGAAGTTCAAGACTCCCGTGAGCGGCGCAGCGTCGAACGCAAGCCACGGAATATTGGTAGAGGGCGAACGGGGCGTATTGGTTCGCCTTGCAAAGTGTTGCAATCCTATTCCCGGAGACAATATCACGGGGTACATCACGAGGGGTAGGGGCGTGTCTGTGCATCGCTCCGATTGTCCGAACGTTTTAAACGATATGCAGTTTACCCGTATGATAGAAGTCGGCTGGGACGTGGGGCTTGATAAGAGTTATAAGGTGGAGCTTGAAATACAATGCAGCGACGCAAACGGGATTTTACAGGAACTTATTGCGGTGCCGACGGAGATGAAACTCAATATTTCTTCGCTAAACGCCAATCCCAATAAAGGGAATAAGACGAATACGGTGCTGCTCGGAGTTGACGTAAAGAACGCCGTGGAGTTGGAGCATTTGATGACAAGATTAAAGCAAGTAAAGGACGTTTATAAGGTTTCAAGGGCTATGGGATCTCAGGGTTTGTGACGCGAGGTGCGAAAATGGCGGATACTTTTACCATACACGATTTAAAGAGGAAGCTTCAAGAACGTCAGCACAAAATGACGCCGCAGCGGCAGATTGTGCTTCAGGTATTTTTGGATAACCCCGGCGAACATCTTTCTGCGGAGGATGTGAGGGATTTGTTGAAAGAAAGTCATTCGGAGATTGGGCTTGCAACGATATACCGGAGTTTGGAACTTTTAAGCGAGCTTTCCATTTTGGAGAAGATAGAGTTTGGCGATGGTTGCGCCCGATATGAAGTGACTAACGTTCAGCCTAATACTCACCACCATCACCATATAATTTGCGAGAATTGCGGCAAGGTTATAGAGTTTGAGGACGATTTATTGGAGTCGTTAGAGGACGCTATCGAAAAGAAATTTGATTTTAAGATAAACAATCATCAGGTGAAATTCTTTGGTATATGCAAGGAGTGCCAAGAGCGTGCTCAAAATTAAAAGTATCTGCGTTCATTCGGGTAGGGAGGTTATACATAAGCTGACCCATGAACTTTTGGACTTGTTTCATATAGAAGTTGGGGAAGGCGTGGGCGATTTTGAAGTCTTTTTGGAAATTCGAGAAAAAGAACCGGTTTTTGTGAAAACAAGGCTTAGAATAGACAATGAGAAATTTTCAAAAGAGGGCGAAGGATTTTTAAACGAACGAAACAGCGGCGCAGTACATAGGCTTTATAAGAAACATCTGTATGAGATACTCAGGGAAAAGTTCGGGTTTCCGAAGGCTGAATGGGGCATATTGCACGGGGTAAGACCCACTAAGATAGTTCGGCGGTATTTTGAGGACGGATTGACGGAAGGCGAGATTTTTTCAAGGCTTACAGAGGATTATCTGGTAAGCGAAGAAAAGGCGAGGTTGCTCCTTGAGGTGTCGGAGAGGGAGAAACGTATTTTAGAGGATAGGGACGAGAAAAAAATCAGCGTATACATTGGTATTCCCTTTTGTCTAAGCCGATGTTTTTATTGTTCTTTTCCTTCTTACGTATTGCCCGGTGAAAAGAAACTTGCGGAGTTTGCCGATGTTTTTAAACGTGACCTTTTAGCCGCTAAAGATGAAATTAAAAGGCATAATTTCAAAATCGAGTGCGTATATATGGGAGGCGGGACTCCGACAAGTTTGCCCGATGGACTGTTTGCGGAAGTTATGGGATTGGTCGAGGACGCTTTTGTAACCGAGGATTTAAAAGAGTTTACGTTGGAAGCGGGTAGACCCGATTCCATGAGCGATGAGAAATACAATATAATTTTCAATTCGCCGGTAACAAGAGTCAGCGTAAATCCTCAAACGATGAACGAAAAAACCTTAATCCGCATAGGACGCAAACACTCGCCCGAGGATATAAAGGAAATGTTTTACGCTTTTCGAAAAAAACCGGATTTGGACATAAACATGGATTTAATCTTGGGACTTCCGGGAGAAACTGCGGCGGACGTTGAAGAGACAGTAAAAAAAGTAATTGCCATAGAGCCTGACGACATAACCCTTCACGCATTGGCAAAAAAACGAGGTTCGCCGTTAAAATTGGCGCTTGACGAAAAGGAAGAAGTAATTTTGCCGAGCGACGACGAAACGAGGAAGATGTCAAAAATCGCCAATCGTTTGATACGAGAAGCAAATTATGCTCCGTATTATCTTTATAGGCAGGGCTATATGAGCGGAGGACTTGAAAATATCGGCTTTGCAAAACCAAACAAAGAAAGCGTCTACAACGTAAAGATAATAGAAGAATGTCAGACGATAATAGGGGTAGGCGGCGCGGCTACGACAAAAGTTGTGGACGAAAGGGAAAAACGCATAAAAGCGACGTTTAACCCAAAAGATTTAATAACATATTTGAGAGATATAGAAATTTACATAGAAAAACGAAAGAACCTATTAAACGAAACCTATAATTAAACGTTTGATAAAGTTTTTTTCTCTTTTTTCTTTTGTTTCTTTTCTTTT
>JAFXOC010000222.1 GCA_017529085.1 Selenomonadaceae bacterium
GCTGTTGCTCTAAGTCAACGCCCGTATTTTTGACAGACTCTAATACGCTTTCATACCCCAAAGTTCCGGTAACGTGCAAAATCTGTACCCGCTTTTCTGCCTCTTGTTTTTTTATCAGTTCCAAAACCGCATTGTTTATGCTTCTCGCTCCGCGGCTGCCGCCGGTTATCAGCAATATTGGCAAATCTTCCTTAAACCCGAATTCCTCCAAAGCCTTTGCCTTATCGCCTTCCATAACGCTTCTTCTGATAGGATTTCCCGTAACTGCGCATTTATTTTGCGGAAACGAATTCAACGCCGCTTCCGTTCCGAGCGCGATTTTTGTTACGACTTTAGACAATATTTTATTGGTTATCCCCGCAACGGCGTTCTGTTCCTGAATCATAGACGGCGTTCCCATCAAGCTCGCGACAAAAAGCACCGGTCCGCAAACGTATCCCCCCGTGCCGATCGCTACGTCGGGTTTAAACTCTTCCACTATTTTTTTGGCTCGCCACAATCCCTTGCAAGCCTTCAGCATCCGCTTTACATTCTCAAAATTAATCTTTCTTTCAAATCCCGCCAAATCCATCTTTTCAAAGGGAATCCCTTCCCTTGGCGCAATATCGGCTTCCAATCCCGTCTCTGTCCCAACGTACAAAAATTCCGCATTGGGTTTTATCTCCCGTATCGCCTCAACAATCGTCAGCGCAGGATATATATGCCCGCCTGTTCCTCCGCCCGAAACTAAAACTTTCAATTCTGCCTCCGTTATCTCGAAACTTTCAGCATAGACTCTATGCTGTTACCATATCCCGATGCTCTTTGAACGCTTCTTTGGTTATTGCCTCAACCTCGTCAAACGTCATTCCCGCTTGTCTGGCTTTTATCATCGCGCCAATAATGGCAACTCGCAAATCACTCATCGCTATTTCCTCCGGTGTAAAGAGCTCCTTTTCCACATCATCCCATTCTTCCTCGCTTATTGCTTCCTCACCGCGTTCACTTATATCCTCAAGGGCGTTTTTCGCTTCTCGTAAGGCTTCCTCATAACTATTTGCCATCGCCTTTTTTGCTCCTTTCACGATATTCATTTAATAAACGCTTTGCCTTTTCTATCTCCTTTTTAGGGGTTTTTTGCGTTTTTTTCATAAATTGACTAATAAAGAGAAAACTTTCTCCTGTCCACTCGACGAAAAATATTCTGTCCCTTAAAGGACGAAGTTCCCATATATCGCCTTCAATATGCTTTATATAAGGCTCTCCTGCTAATGTCCCGTAATTCCTTCAAAATCTTTATATATTCTCTTATTTTATTCGCTTTTATTCGACTGTTTTTATCAGTCTTACTCACTAATTTCCGCAGATAGTCCAATACCGGTGTATTACCGCTCTTATCTTTGTAAAATCGTATCTTGTACAAATTATCACGCTCCTTCTCAATCTCCTTTCAGGAGGTCAAAAATCCGATTAAAGCGCCTCCCTTGAAAGGAGATGTGAAAAGGCGAAGGGGTGTTGTTAGTAATAACAATTATTGTATAATTTTCTACAAACCGTTCACTATCTCTTTAAAATCCTTACCACGCGCCTCAAAACCCTTATACATATCAAAACTGGCGCAAGCGGGGGATAGCAACACGATTTGCGGCGGCTTTGCCAGTTCTTTTGCGGTTTTTACCGCTTTTTTCATATCGTAGCCGACTAAATGTATATGTTTTGGCTGAGTCCCGATTTTTAACGCCGCTTCTTCAAAGCGTTTCGCCGCATTTCCCACTAAAATAAGCTCGTCAACTTTTTCCTTTACCAAAGACATGAATTCCGTTAAATCCGTTCCCTTGTCATCGCCGCCCGCAATTAAGATTATATGCCCGTCAAATGTTTCAAGCGCCTTTATCGCAGAATCCGTATTTGTCGCCTTTGAATCGTTGTAGTAGGGTACGCCCTCAATCTCTCGCACGAATTCTATTCTATGCTCAACGCCTTTGAAATCTTTTAAAACGGGTATCATTTTTTCGATTGATACGCCCATCAAATATGCGCTCATTGCCGCCGCCAATGCGTTTTCCACGTTATGCGCGCCTTTTATGCCCAGTTCCTCGACGCTTACCAACTCGTAAACCTTGCCGCCGTCTGCGATTGAAAGCGTGTTGTTTTGTAAAAACGCTCCTTTATCGAAAGTGTCCTTCCTGCTGAAATAATAAACTTGCGCCTTTGTACGCTCCGACATTGAACGGACTTTTTCATCGTCGTAGTTTAAGACCACAAAATCTTCTTCCGTTTCCTCGGCGAAAAGTTTCTCTTTCATCGCCTGATATACTTCCATCGTTCCGTGCCGTTTCAAATGGTCGGGAGTTACGTTTAAAACCGCCGTTACATGAGGTCGGAAATGATTGGTCGCCTCCATCTGGTAGCTTGAAATCTCGGCGGCAATAGCGCCGCCTTCGCCCACTCGCAAAACTTCGTCCACAAGGGGTACGCCTATATTTCCTCCCACACCGACTTTATCGTAACTCGCTTCAAGCAATTTCCCCAAAAGAGTGGTAGTGGTAGTTTTCCCATTAGTTCCCGTAACAGCCGCTATGGGAGATTTTGCAAACTCATACGCCATCTCCACTTCGCTTATCACGGAGATATTCTTCTTATAAGCCGCTACTACCAACGGGATTTTCACAGGCACGGCGGGAGACAGTATCAGCGCGTCCACACCATCTAAGAGAGATTCGTCCTGCGGTCCGAATTTTAAATTTATTCCCGCTTGCCGTAAACTCTCCAAATCTCCTTCAATTTTATCTTCATCCTTAGCATCGCTTAAAGTCACGTTCGCCCCGAATTTCTTCGCGACCTTAGCCGCCGCAAAACCGCTTATTCCCGCGCCGACCGCCAATATATTTTTGCCTTGAAATTCCATCTTTTCACCTCAACATAACGGCGCCCACGCCGACTATAGCCGATATTAATCCCGCGCACCAAAAAACCTTTACAACCTTTACTTCTTTCCAGCCGCCAAGCTCGAAATGATGATGTATGGGACTCATTCTGAAAACTCGTTTTCCCGTTGTCTGAAACGATATAACCTGAATAATGACGGACAGCGCCTCGCACACAAAGACAAAGCCGATAACCACAAGCAAAAGTTCCGTATGAGTCATAATTCCCAAAGCCGCAAACGCGCCGCCCAAAGCAAGAGAACCGGTGTCGCCCATAAAAACTTTCGCAGGATGCTTATTAAACGCCAGAAACGCCAAACTTGCCGCCATAGTCGCAAAAGCAAAGGGCGCAAGCGCTTCGTTTCCGATAAGCAAGCACACGACCCCATAAGCCGCCGCAGCTATCCCCACGGTTCCCGCCGCAAGCCCGTCCAGCCCGTCCGTTAAATTTACCGCATTAGACGCTCCGACAATCGCAAAAAGCACCAAGGGATAATATAAAACCCCAATATCAAGCTCCGTATTTACAAAGGGAATCCAAAGGGTTGTTTCTATCCCCAAATGACTCCTTGCAATCACAATCGCCACTATGGCTATCGCAATCTGTCCCAAAAACTTTTCTCTCGCCCGAAGCCCCAAATTTTGTTTCTTCACAACCTTAATATAATCGTCTGCAAATCCCAAAGCGAAATGCCCCAGCGTAATAAAAAGCGCCAACAACATCAC
>JAFXOC010000223.1 GCA_017529085.1 Selenomonadaceae bacterium
AGAAAAAAGAGAAAGAAAAAACTTTATCAAACTTGATTTTAAGATTTAAGATTTAAATATTACTTCTTATTTTTCATTAAAGTTCTTTTTATTTCTTTTGGTTCTTTTCTTTCTTTTTCTTTCAAGAAAAAGAAAGAAAAGAACGTTATTATTCCATTTTCTTTTCCCATTCGCGGATAGTGGAAATGTTCGCTTGATCGGCTAGTTTTTCCAATCTTTCGATTTCGTCCGCCGAAAGAGCGACGCTTGCAGCTTTGGCGGCATCTTCAACGTGGCGGGTTTTTGTCACGCCTATAATGGGCAACGTACCTTTAGCGACAGCCCACGCAGTTCCGACTTGAGCGACCGATAAACCGCGCGCCTCGCCGATTTCTTTCATTGCGGCGGTAAGTTTTTCAAGTTGCGGTAAGATAGGATTGTAACTTTTAGCGCGGTCGGAACCTTCGGGGAAGGGATGCGCCGCATCGTATTTACCCGAAAGCGCGCCCTGTTCAAGCACCATGTAGGCAAAAAACGTAATGCCGTTGTCTTTGCAGTAGTCTAAAATTCCGGAAGTTTCGGAGGAACGGTTCAATAAACTGAAATGATTTTGCACCGCCTCTATTTTATATCCGAATTTTGACAAAATTTCGTTCGCTCGTTTTACCTCGGCAAGATTATGGTTTGAAACACCGACGGATTTAATTTTGCCGCTCTTTAAAAGAGGCGCAAGTTCGGGAGTCCATCTCTCAACATCGGCGGGATTGTGTATCCAGTAAATATCAATCGCGTCAATATTTAACCGCTTTATGCTCGCGTCCGCCATTTTTTCTACTGAATTGTCGTACATTTCGGCAATCTGCGGAGTGAATTTCGTTGAAATAATTACGTCTTCGCGTTTTACGTTCTTGATTAATTTTCCGAGAATATCTTCGGAGGCTCCCATACCGTAAACGGTTGCGGTATCCCAAAGGTTCAATCCTGTTTGTAAGGCTGCGTCAAAAACAGGCTTCAAATCATTTTCGTCTAAATGATTGCCGAATACCAAATCGCCGCCGGCTATTCCCGAACCCCAAGACCATGCGCCGAGAGCGAGTTTAGGAAGTTTTTTCATGTCAGTTCCTCCTAAAATACAAGCATAGTGAATAAAAACGACTTGTTGTAATTTACTTTGTGTCATTTATAATATAGAATAAACGACAAGTTGTCAATATAAAATTTAAAAAAATTTACGACATTAAAGTCGTTGCATTTTTAACATAAACTTGTTCCATCCAATTACGCGCCGAAAGTTCTCTGTCGAGAGCTTCCTTCTTTTTCAGCAAAATCGGAGATAAAACATAAGGATAGTCGCTGCCGTAAACTATATGTTCCTTGTCCGTGATTTTTAAGAGCATATCCATTTCGTCCGGCATCGGGTCGCCCGCAAGGTCGAAATACAATTTTCCAATACCTTTTTCGATGTCTGTGGGAGGCATCATTTTTTTTGCCGCCAAAAGATTGAACATACCTTTGGCGCGGCTTTTCATATACGGCAAAAAGGAGCCTGTATGCGGCGTAACCATGCGTATATTCGGAAAACGCTCCAACGTTCCGTTCGCTAAAAGGTTTAATAAGGCTCGGGTAGTATCGGTAGGGTATTCAAAAAGCGCCATAACGCGCCCGGTTATTACGTTTTCCCGAGGAATACGTTGCGCAGGACTTGGATGCAGGATAACCAGAGCCTTTCGACGGTTCAGTTCCGCAAAAATTTCGTCCATGCGCGGGTCGCCTAAATATACGCCATCGCTGTTAGACGCGACTTTAACGCCCAATGCTCCGAGTTTATCCATAGAATAACGTATTTCATCAAGGGAACTTTTTACTCCCGGCATCGGAAGCGTCGCCACGAAACCGAATTTATCGGGTTTCTTGCGACAAACTTCCGCCATCTCCTCGTTAATTTCACGCGCTACTTTTGCCGCCTTGATTTCATCGCCGCGATAAATATGCGGCGTTGGCATTGAAAGTATTGAGTAGTCGATATTTGCTTCGATCATGAACCTAAGATGTTCCTCTATCGACCATTCGGGCAGCAGATAACCTTCTTCCGCGGCTCCGTCGATACCTAATTCTTTCATGCCTTTAATATACGAAGGTAAAATAGCGTGGCAGTGAAAATCAACTTTTCTGCCTGTTACCATGTTCTTTCTTTCCTCCTTTATTCGAGCCTCGGCAAAATTTGCGGTCAACATTGCAAACGCCCCTATGCCGAAGATTTTTATAAAATTACGTCGGTTCACTTTTCATGTTCCCTCCTTCAAAAGCTTTTCCAAGCAATTAAAAGCAATCTCGTAGACGCTGTGATATTTAAAATCAATCCCCGCATCCTCCATGGCTTTTTTCTGTTTATCGCTTACAACTGCGTACGGATAAATTCCGTAAATAAACGGGAAAAACGCATACAGAAATTTTTGCTTTTCCGTCTCTGTCATATTTGGGCAGAATTTGTCGACACAGCGTTTTACGGCATTTAAAGATGCGCCGTAAGCTTTTTTGAACTCCACCAAATTTTCGTGACGGCTGTTTTCCTCCATATCGAAATGGTTCATCGACAAGAGTTTTAAAAGCCTTCCGCGCTTTTCCAATGAAAGCGCCAACGCCTTTGCAAGTCCCTCTCTTGAAAGCGTTTCGTTTTCATTGCAAAGAGCGTCGAGTTCTTTCACCCAAATTTCGTATTCTCGTTGCATTAACGCGAGAAAAATTTCTTCCTTCGTATCAAAATAATTGTATATGGAAGTGCGATTAAAAGAGGTGGCTTTTCCGATTTCCTTCAGGGTAATTTCCTTAAAACTCATGGTTTCATAAAGTTTTGCGCAAGCGTCGATAATTTCTTCACGTCTCGCAAGCAAAAATTCTTCCGTAACTTTTGGCATATCTTCTCCTTTATCACAAATAATTTACTTCGTGTCAGATTAATAATAAATAAAAATCGACAGGTTGTCAATATAAAAATAAAAAATAAGACGTCCTCCGATTACGAAGGACGTTACTATTCACGGAATCTCCCCCCTACCCCCCTCTAGGAGGGGGGCACTAAGCGGAAAACTTCAAGATAGCTGAAAAAAGCCCTCCTCCCAGAGGAGG
>JAFXOC010000224.1 GCA_017529085.1 Selenomonadaceae bacterium
CGTAAAGTACTCAAAAACAATGAAAATAATATCAAAAAGGAACAAAAAACAGAAAGAAAAGTTAAAAAAACAGAAAAGAAAATAAAGATGGTAAAAAAAAGAATAGGGGTGAACGAAGCTTGACAAAAATTTTTTATATGAAAAATATAATCGTTTACTACGATAAATAATCCCATTGAGGTAAAATATTGCCTCAATGGGATTTTTTAAATAAAATTAAAAGTTTTGAAGGCGAAAACCCAAAGAAATACCGTAAAACAAGCGAAAAGCGAAGTATATACGACTGCGTTTCCCGCTAAATCCGCATCGCTACCCATTTGTTGCGCCATTGCGAAGGAAGCTATCGCTGTGGGGGTTGCAAAAATTGACAGTAAAGTTAAAAGCTCTACATTTCTATAACCCATATAGACAGCAACAGCCAACACTACGGCAGGAACTATAAACAGACGAGATAAAACGGTCGCCGTTAATTCCTTTATGTGAGCGTGAAAACTATTCAACTGAAAGGAAGCGCCGAGGATTATAAGCGCTATCGGGGTAGTTGCGAGCGCCACTTGGCGAATGGGTTTTAATATTGGTTCGGGAATTTTTACGGATAAAATCATAAACAACGCGCCAAACAATCCGCCCAGTATCATGGGATTTTGTAAAACTCGGCTTAGTATTTTTAAAATCTCAATCTTTCCGCCGCGGTAAGTTTCCAAGACAATAACCGAAAAGACATTAAAAAAAGGCACTACAATAACAACCAACATTGCCGGAACGGAAATTGCGCCGTCTCCGTAAATGTTCTGCACAAGCGGCACGCCCATTATTACATAATTACTTCTGAAAATCGCCTGTATCATAGCGCCCCGTTTTTTATTGTCTTTGACGAAAAAGGAAACCAATATCGTCGCCAAAATAAGCGTCCCTAAAAGCCCGAAGAAGCAAAATACGGCGAGTCCTATGTTTAAATGCTCCTCGATGTTCATGGTATAAATACTGTAAAACATGAGGCAGAAGAAAAAAACTCTAAAAACCATGCGGTTCATGTGATTTAATTCTTCATGATTTAAAAATCCCATTCGTTTTACTATAACGCCGATAAACATCAGAAAAAATATCGGCAATACCGCGCTTACCGCGACTATAAAATTTTCTTGCAAAGTGCTTCTTCCTTTCATAGTTCCTACTTTCTTTTTCTTCCTCTTTTTTGTAAAAAAGAGAAAGAAAAAGAAAGTAGCAAAGAAAAAGAAAGAGAAAAAACTTTAATAATCGGTTAGGCTATATCTTAAAATTTTTGCCGTAAATTCAAAAATATGGAGCTATGTTATAGTAAACGTCAAAAATATTTTTACTTACCTTTGCCCCCCCGCCCGAACGGCGGGGAGGCAAAATATAAATTTTTTTGTCGTTGACTATAGCGTCCCGATTATTTAACTTTTATCAATTCGTATTTGCGACTGCCCATACCGATTTTTTCAGCGTGTTCCAAGGTTTCTTTCCAATGGACGTTTGGATTTGAGTCCATAAAGTGATCGTGATGATGATGCCAATCGGGTTTGTTTAAATTATCGCTCAACTGGCTGTTGGGTAGGGGAGTGGCTTTTTGCGCCTCGTCTACGCAAGCTTGATCTATTGCAACCGGATCAAAAGACGCAAACATTCCTAAATTCGGAAGAATAGGGCTGTCATTATCCCCGTGACAATCGCAATTCGGCGAAATATCCATTGCTAGACTTACATGGAAACAAGGACGATTTTGGCAAATCGCCTGAGCGTATTCCGCCATTTTTTTATCCAACAAATCGTTAGCGTCCCATTCGTCGTTGGAAATAGCGTCAAAGACGCAAGCGCCTATGCAACGACCGCAACCCTTACAAATATTC
>JAFXOC010000225.1 GCA_017529085.1 Selenomonadaceae bacterium
AACGTGCGCGGGATCGACAAAGAGAGATTTTGTCATGGCGGAAATGGCAAAAGGTCGCCCGGAACGGTCACGCACTTCGCCCCTTGGGGATTGCAGGGAATAATGAGAAGAAATCTGCTCTTTCATGCGCTCCGAAAGTTTATCCCCTTCGATAATTTGCACAATAAAATAACGAATAAAAACAACGCCCAACGATGCAAGCAAAATCACGAGAAGGATATTGAGATTATAAGTAACTCCGGCTCGCCCGGGTCTTTTAGGCATTCTTCTCTTTGTGTTTCTTATAACTTTGCCGCGTTTTCCCGATACTCTCGCCACAAAAGCCCTCCTTCCCGATAATTTTCATAATTTGTTTTTATTCTACCATTCTTTCATTTATTTTGCAAATTTTTAGAGAGGAAAATTTATTTTTTCCTATACATATTGATATTTTCACAAATTATTGTACAATCAAAAGAAGGGTGTCTCTAAAAGCAATTCTTAACCCCAAAAAAGTTGAGCGTTATGGAACAAAAAAACAAATACTTTTGCCGCTTACGGGCAAATGGCAAAAATCGCCTTACCCGCCATGCTTGAAAGCCTTTTGACGGTCTTAATCGCTGTTGTCGACACAAAAATGATTGCAGTTCTCGGCGATAAAGCTATTTCTGCGGTTTCTCTCACCACGCAACCCAAAATATTTGTACTGTCCGTTTTTTTCGCTTTAGGCGCGGCGCTTTCCGTCTTTATTGCCGTAGCGAAGGGAAAAAACAATGCGGACGAGGCGAAAAAATATCTGTTTTCAATATTAAAATTAGGACTTGCCGCCGCTGTTGCTTTGGGCGCGATTCTTTTCGTATTCGCCCGTCCGGTGATGGAATTTGTCAGCAAACAAAAGGAAACCGTCGCTCTCTCCGCCGATTTCTTCGGCATCGTTATGGGGCTGATGGTTTTTCAAGTCGCTTCGATCATACTAAACGGAGCGTTGCGCGGGCTTGGCAAAACCGACATAACCCTTGTCGCCGCCGTCGCTTTCGGCGCAACGGATATATGTTTCAATTACCTGTTAATCGAGGGCAATTTCGGTTTCCCGCGTTTGGAAGTGACGGGAAACGCTATTGCTACCGCGCTTGGCAGCGCGGCGGCTCTTTCGGTGAGTTTTATAGCCGTTAAACAAACGGATTTCCTTGGATTTGAAGGTTTTTTCAGGCATCGGTTTTTTAAATGCCCAAAAATTTTATCCGAAATCAAATCAAAAGCGGGAAACATTGTTTTGGAAAATCTTGCGATGCGCGTTGGTTTTCTCCTCTCCGGCGTTGTCGTTTCACTGTTTCCCGCAACCGATACCGCCGTGTACTTTGTGGGAATGCTCCTTATGAATCTTTCCTTTGCTTGCGGCGACGGACTTCAAAGCGCCACGACCGCGATTTTGGGGCAAAAAATCGGGGAAGGGGATGTAATTTCTGCCAAAAGACGCTTAATTCTCTTTCTAAAAGCGGGATTTGTCGCGTCTATCATACTATCTTTCCTCTATGTATTTTTTGCGGATAACTTTTTCGGCGCATATTTTAACAGCGCGGAAGCTGTGAACCAAGGCAAAATAGCCGCTTGTTTCGTAGCGGGCATCACTTTCTTTCAAATAGAGCGCATCATAATAACAGCCGCGCTTCGCGCCGCAGGTGAGATGAAACTTCCGAGACAAGCGGCGACCGTTTGTGTGGCGGTTATAAACCCCGCCGTAAGTTTTATTTTAGCTTACGTCCTAAGCCTAGGCGTTTTGGGAATATGGCAAGCCTCGCTGCTTACGCAAATTCTGTGGTTTACATTGATTGTTGTTAAGGGCAGAAAATGTTTTTAGTTCTATATGATATATTAGGAGAACAATCATGCTTATAAATTTTTCAAATCACCCCTATGAAACGTGGAACGACGATATGCGGCGCGCGGCTAAGGAGTACGGCGAAACGGTGGATTTTCCGTTTCCGCATATAGAGCCTGACCTTTCCGTGGATGAGTTGAGAGAACTCGTTTTAAAACTCTCCGAAAAAATAGAGGCCATGAAACCTGCGGCGGTGTTTGCGGCAGGGGAATTTACGTTTCTTTTTATGATGGTTGACAAACTCCTTACGGACGGGGTAAAGGTCATTTGCTCCTGCTCAAAGCGCTTGACAGAGGAAATACGTTTGCCAAACGGCGCAAACGAAAAAAAGTCCGTATTCGTTTTCAAATGTTTTAGAGAATACGATTATTTTCAAAAGGGGTAAACTATGGACTACTCGCTTATGGATAAAGAGACGCTGTGCATTTTGGACACTCGGAAAATACAGCGTTATATGTTCGCCAACAACTCCTTCGGCGATACGGTGGGAGGAAGCAATTTGATAAAGCATATTCTTAGCGATGCGATTCGCTTTGCCTTAAAGGATTATCCTTCCGATGAATTTGATTTAAACAATGACCCCGACGCTCCGATTCCCTATTTTGACAACCCGCGCATAAAGGTACAACAAATAATTTGCGCGGCGGGCAACGCGCTTTTGCTTATCCGCGACGGGGAAACGGCTCAAAAAATAATCCGCAAGGTTTCCCGCTACTATCTCGATAACGCCTATTCCCTCGGCATGGTGGCGGCGGCTGTGGAAAAAACGGAACACTTGGGGAACGATGTAGCCAATTTATATACAAAACTCGATAAAATCAAGGCGACTGCCCATATAATAGAACCGCAGGACCCTCTGCCAGTCGTGATGCGAGAAAATCGCACGGGGCTTCCCGTCGTCGCCAAAGACGAAGAAACGGGAGATTATATTTCAAGAGCCACCGAGATACGAAGGCAGGAGCGGCGCAAACGGATAAACATGGCTAATTTGGAGGAGATGCCCACAGCAAGGCATTTTGACGGCAAGGATTATTGGGGCGTTTTACATCTTGACGGAAACAATTTCGGGATTTCCATAAGCAGCATATTGCAAAAAGCAGACGGCTATATTGAGGGTATCCGCGCCAGAAGAAAGGTAAACCAAAATATTGTCGCCGTATACGAACGCGTTACTAATCGCGCGCTTGCCGAACTTGAAGAATTGCATAAGTCGCGGAAAAACGCAAATTATGATTTTTCATCCGCCTTTAGAATAGCGCATCAGGGCGGCGACGATTTAAACTGCGCGGGAGACGCCGCGCTTATGATGCCGTTTTTTAACTTTTTCTACAAACACTTAAAGGGAGAATTGCTTTGGGACAGTCCCAAACTCAAAATCCCCCTTTATATATGCGGCGGCGCGGCTTTTGTAACAAGAGATTTTAGTTTTCACGAGGCGTATCGTCTGGCGGAAGAATGCACAAAAAGCGCGAAAACTTGCGCAAAAAAGCCCCAAAATTTAATAAACGGCTATGCGGGAAATTGGATTGATTTTCAGATTTTTTCCATGCCAAATGCCGAAGAACTTACCGCGCTTCGCGAAAAAGCCTACTCTGCAGAGGGAATGCGTATGGATTTGCGCCCGTATTCTATGGACGGCGACAATACGCGCTCTTTTGCCGCTTTTTTGGAGAGAATGAAAAATTTACGGCAATTTTCAAGCGAGAAACTTAAAATTTTGCGATTGGTGAGCGGTATGGGAAAACGGGAGTTGTCCCAATGGATACGGCTTCAAAAACAACGGGGAACGGATTTAAAAACGATTTTGGGCGAACCGTTTTACTCTGACGAGGAAGAACGCGCCGCTTGGTTCGATGCGGCGGAACTTATGGATTTAGCGATGGAGATTTGATGTTACGATGTATACGCTTACGATAAAACTTTTAAGCGACGTTGCCTTCTATACCTCCGTGACGGCTGTCAAAGGCTATATTTTTGACGCGCCACGCGATTGGCTGGGGATTCCCTATATTCCCGCATCGGAAATCATCGGCGGGAGGACTCTGCCTT
>JAFXOC010000226.1 GCA_017529085.1 Selenomonadaceae bacterium
ATCTAATAAATTCTGTAAATTTTTTTAATCTCCTTCTAATTTTTTAAAAATTTTCCACTATTTTCAAAAAATTTTTTCATTGTCAAAAAAATCTGTAAAATTGTGAAAATTATATATGATTATATATTCAAAAAAATTTTTTTCCTCGTCATACTTTTGTCACATTTTCATAAGATAATACAAACAACAAAACAAAAGGAGGAATTTAAAATGATGTTAAAGAAAAAAATTTTGGCAGGGATTTTAGCGGGAGCGTTTTTGATAGGCAGCGGCGCGCTTTTCACTCAAACGGAAGCGGCGGACAACGAAACCAACAGAAACGATTACTGTTGCGGCGGCGGATATGGCGAATGCTACGGTTACGGCGGCAGAGGACCGCGGCGCGGTCAATATATGAGTGAAAGACCTCAATTTAACGCTGAAGAAGCCGCAGAACGCATTTCAAAATTTGCCAAAATTGACAAAACCAAAGCGAAAGAGCTTATAGACAAGGGCTATCATCACAGAGACATAACAATGGCGGCTTATTTAGCGGAAAAATCCGGCAAAACCATAAACGCCGTGCTTCAAATGAAGAAAATCAACAACCGCTGGCATGATGTCGCAAAATTTCTAAATGTAGAGTTTAACCCTCCTAGGGATAGAGCAAATTTTGCCAGACCGGACAGACCCGAGAGACCCGATAGACCTTTTAAACCAAACAGACCCAATACACCGCAGAACAATTACCAAGCGGAATAATAAAAAAGCAACCTTTCGGTTAAAGTCAATATGCTCCAAGTTGTGAGCATATCAACTCGAAAGGTTGCTTTTTTTGCTTGATTAATACTTGTATTTTTCATATAATTGAAACCGTAACCTTTTATCGAAACATAAAAGAATTGAGGTATAGTATGAAAAAAATCTTTTTAATGCTCGCTGTTTGCTTTTTTATAACAACGACGGCAAACGCGGCTGTCACGCTTAACTATGCGGACAATCAGTCCGAGGAATACCCGACTGTTGAAGCCGCGCAGAAATTCGCGCAAATTGTCAAGGAAAAAACCCAAGGCAGGGTTACGGTGTTTATCCAACCTGGCGCAAAACTCGCGAATGAAGAGATAGTTTTAAAACAGCTGGAATTTGGCACTATAGACATTACTAGAATCAGCGTGCCGTATTTTGCAAACACTTTCGCCGAATTTAAAGTTCTTCAGATGCCCTATATCTTCGATAGCGAAGAACATATGCACAAGGTTTTGGACGGAGCTATAGGCGCACGCTTCCTAAAACTTACCGAAAAGGAAAAAGTTGTGGCTCTATGTTGGTTCGACGCGGGCGCAAGAAGTTTTTACACCACGAAAAAGCCTATAAAAACCGTAAACGATTTTAAACAGCTGAGACTACGGGTGCAACCCTCGGATGTCACCGTCGCTATGGCAAAGATTTTGGGATTTACCCCGGTGCCGCTTGCTTACGGCGAAGTTTATGAAGCTCTTGCCTCCAAAGAAGTAGACGGCGCGGAAAATAATTTTTCATCTTACGTCAGCGTAATGCACAACAACGTTGCGAAGTATTTAACTCTAACCGAGCATATGCGCCAACCCGAACTTGTGGTTATATCAAAATCCGCGCTAAACAAGCTCTCCCCCGCAGATCAAAAAATCATAAAGGAGGCCGCAAAAGAAGCGGCGAAATATGAAAGAAAAATTTGGGCGCAATTTGAAAGCGACGCAAGAAAAGAAGCGGTAAAAACCGGAACTAAGATAATAGAGATGGCTCCGGCGGAACTCGCCAAATTAAAGGCGGCATTGAGGGGCATGGAAAAAAATTATACGCCTGAAGAGCAAAAGATGATCGAAGAAATAAGAAACGCAAAATAAGGCGAATAGTAAGATAGGGTTTACGAGAAGGAATAAAAAAACGCAATCTCCGTTGAAATTACAAGAGATTGCGTTTTTTTATTTTTAACAACGAAGGATGAAGCTTTTTTATTTTTCGCCTACTTCCTCACCAAATAACTCATATAAGCCGCCTTCGACTCCTTTTGCCTGCGTTGGCTTATCGGCACTTTATCGCCGTTTGTGAGGATAAATTCGTCTTTGCCCATTGAATCTATCTTGTCCATGTTTACCAAAATTCGATGATGGCACTCCAAAAAGCGTTGGTCTGTTAAGAGTTCCTTTTGAATATTTTCATAGGACGAAGAAACGGCTAAATTTTTATCCGCCGTATGCAGGCGGACTCTGTGCCGCCAATCTATATCTATAAAAAAGATGCTGTCGTATGGCGCTGAAAAAGAAGTCCCGTCGGCGCGAAGATTTAACTCTTTGCGCCGATTTTTTAACTTAGGGAAAATATGCGCGAAAGTTTTTCTAAAATCATCTTCATGCTCCGACAGCGGTTTTAAAAAATACCCTGCGGCAAATACGCCGTAGCCGTCCAACAAAAAATCCCGACTTGACGTAAGAAACACCAGCGCAACATCTTCATCCTTCTTACGGACAACGCGAGCCGCCTCAACTCCGTTCATCTTTTTCAGGCATATATCAAATACCAACAAATCGTACTCTTTAGCCTTAAAATTTTTCAAAAATTCCTCGGCGGATTTAAACGTCTCTATAAACAAATTCTCAACTTCATCGGGACAATGTTTTGCTATATGCCCCATTAAATATTTTTTCGCTTCAAGCAATTCTTTTTCTTCATCGTCCACTATGGCTATTTTCATGTTGCTCCTCTTTTTGGGGCTTCGCCCCAAACCCCACAAGGGCGCTGCCCCTTGACCCCGGCAGGACTTTGCAGCCCTGCACCCGCAATTATTTTTTTAATTCAACACGCTTCTTATTGTTTCTACCGTTATGGCGTGATTCAAAGGTTTTGTTATGTAATCGGACATATTAAGCCTTCGCGCCTTTTCAACCGCTGCGACGCTTTTATCCTCCGTCATTAGGATAATAGGTCCTTTATAATTTTCGCCTATGACGCCGAGCCACGATTCCTCTTTTAAGTTTACGAATACTATATCTATGCGAATATCCTTTAAAATATTCAAAGCATCATTCAAGGATTCGGCGCATAGAACCGCTATGTTTTCCTCGGCGCCAAGCATATTTTGGGCGTTTTCGTTCCCGTTCTTATCCTCGTCGATAAGCAAAATGTTGCGGCAGTTTTCGTCAGCTTGACGCATATTGTAACCTTCGTCCTCGTCAATCATGGCTAGCATAATATCCGCAACAACGGGATCGAACTGCGTCCCTTTGCCCTTTTCGATTTCGCTTCTCACCACGTCTTTCGGCAGAGCCTTTCTGTAACTTCTGTTGCTCGCCATAGCGTCGTAAGCGTCCGCAACCGCAACTATTCTCGCAACTTCCGGAATGTTCTCGCCGGCTATGCCGTTGGGGTAGCCCCTGCCGTCGTAACGTTCGTGATGGTACTTTGCGGCGTAGGCTATGCGCTCGTCTTCGTGAATATCTTTCAAAATCAAAAATCCGGCTACGGGATGGAGTCTTATCTGGTCAAACTCTTCGTCGTTCAATCTGCCTTTTTTGTTGATAACTTCCACGGGCACGCGAATTTTCCCTATATCGTGCAAAATTCCCGCATCTCGTATAAGCTGCTGTTCTTCCTCGCTCTTTCCCATGCGTTTGGCTATCTCCACGGAATAGTTTGCGACTCTCTGGGAATGTCCGCTTGTATAGTGATCCTTTGCGTCTATGGTGGATACCAAGGCTTTTATGATATTGGCGTTGGTTCTCTCAAGCTGAATTTTAACCTCATGTTCTTTTTCCTCCGCCGCGCCGATTTTTTTGACGGAGAAAGCGCAAAACGCCACAATCGCCCCGAATGTCAAAAACATGAGCAATACTCCCGCCGCGACTTCGCTTCTAAGCTCGTGGAAAAGGCGGGCGTTGCTTACGACTATAACCACATACCAATCCTCGGCGATATGTTCCGAAAAAACGGTGCAAGTTTCGCCGTTAATGTTCGCTTCAAACTCCCTTTCGTTACCCATAAAAATTTTCGGTAAGACATTCGCCCATGTTTTGTCCACGTTATACTGCTTGCCCTTTTCCTTTTCGTCGCTGTGCGCCACTACCAAGCCGCGACTGTTTACGATAAAGCCGTAACCCTCGCCGCCTATGGACATCCTTTCGGTATTTTTTTGCACTTCGCCCAAAACTATATCAAGCGCCAACACGCTTTCATTATCCGATAAAAGTTTGGCGTAAGAGATAACCACATCCCCTGTATGCGCGTCTATATAAGGTTCGGAGACAATAATCCTGCCACCGCCGTTAGCCGCTTCTTTGTACCAGGTTCTTTCCTTAGGAAAAAAATCGCTCGGAGGCTGCCAACCGCTGCCGTCTACGTATTTACCGCGAATAACGCCGTATATGCCCGTAAAATTTGCGTCAAATCTGCGCTGCATTTCATTTGTCGCGCCCGTTAAATACGCTGAGATTTCCTCGACGCTCTCCCCTTTTTTGAGCATAAAATCCACGGACTCCGCCGCGAGCCACATTACGTTGTCGCCTTTGTGGAGATAATTTTCTATCATAGCCGCCTGGCTTTCCATGTTGCTGACGCCAAGGGATTTAATACCGTTTACGGAACTTGCGTAAAAAGACATATAGATATAAGACAGAATAACGACCTGCAAAGCAAAAATCAACAGCACCGTAATCAAAAACTGTTTCGTCACCATGTTTTTCATTTGCTAACCTTCTTTCACACATGATACCCTATTATAACTTTTTTATAACATAAACACAATATCAACGAAAAAAATGCAGGGATTTTTCAAAAAGTGACGAAGTTATGTAAAAAACATAACCGCACTAAATACTCATGCAGCTATCACCACTTTTATAAAAATTAAAAATACATACAACCTTCCTTATCTATTTGCCTCCGTAATTGTTTTATGGTAATATAAAGTACGGAGGAATGAGCATGATTTTATACCACGGCACAGACAAATTTGCGGCAAAACAAATTATTGATTTTGGCGTAAATTTAAAAATCGGCAGAGAAAACCTCGATTTCGGGCAAGGATTTTATACTACCCCCGACTACAGACAAGCATGGGATTGGGCGAAAAGAAGAAGCGTTTTCCCGTATGTCATTGAATTTGATTTAAATGACACCGGATTATCCATAAAAAGATTTGTATCACCCGATATGGAGTGGGCTCAATTTGTAGTTGAAAATCGGTTGGGGATGATTAAAGTTTCATCATACGATTGCGTTTTAGGTCCCATGGCAGACAGCAGAATAGCTACATTGTACTTGGATTATAAGCAAGGTTTAATTACAAAAGATGAAGCTGTGAAAAATCTAATCGGAAAAACTAATGGCATCCAATTAGTGGTCTTGAAGGATAATGCTTTAAATATGTTAAGATTTGTCAGGGGGTATGAACATGAATAAATCAACGCAACACTATCTTCGCAGATTTTTCGGATATATGATGCAATTATTGAAGCAGGACGGTTTCGCTCGAAGCAAACGAAAAAAGATGATACGGGACAGCGGTCTTGTCGAAATATGCAAAACGGAAAACGGCGTTGATTGCGTTTTATATTATGATATTCGCGATTGGTACAAATACGTCGTTAATCCGAATACATGGATGGGGAAGGTACTGGTTACCGACAAAAGATTTTCGATGACGGAGAAACATATAAATTCCCAACACCTAGCCAATTTACATAAATTCGGTATTTTTACTTATGTGAATTTTTAACTCAGACCTTTGGTTACTGTTTAACACTTAAGGTCATTCAAAACATCAACGCCTATTCTCGCCCGTTTTTCATAAAATAACATAAACATAATAGTAACGAAAAAAGTGCAGGGATTTTTCAAAAAGTGACGAAGTTATGGGTAAATTGTAAAAAACAAAATGGCTGCGAAAAAACCAAATTTTAGTTTTTTCACAGCCACTATTTTTTTGTATGTCAAAATGTCGGCAAAAAGTTGTAATCAACGGAAGCATCGTAGGAGGAGAAAAATCAAAATAAACGTAATCGAACCATATCCCAAGTAATCAGCAAGAGCCTTCGGCACGTATATACCCCCCCCTTTGCCATATCCCATATTGTTAAGGCATTGTTGCGAAGAAATTTTTTCAAATACATAAGTTCAGTTTCGGGAAATCCATAGGCGTGAGTACAGCAGTTTGCAGGCAATATAAAGCGCGCGTAGGAATCCATATCGTTTTCTTTTTCAATTCTTATTTCAATATGTTCTTGACCGTTTGAATCGGTATATAAATCCATAATGTTTATAAGAGCGTTTCCATCGCTACGGTATAGTTTGCAATACTGCATTTTTAGTTCTCCTATATCGTTACTCTATAGAGAATCTCTAAAATCGCTTGATTTCTTTGATAGCTTTACGCTCTCATGAGGGAGCTGTCAAAAATAAGTTTTCGGAGACGCTCTATAGTTAATTTATCTACAAAGAAAATGCCCCTGCGGTGATTACATATCACCATAGGGGACACCACAAAATTCGTACAAAACATTTATGCGGCTATATTTTTTGTGTTATGAAAAACCGTTGAAAAAACTTGAAAACTCACTAACAAAATGGTATATTAATACCATGAGCTGTCGATGTGTTCGCGACCTCTCTTGAAAGGAGGGGCAGCCCATGACGAACTACGAGCTTGCAATGCTTACGCTTGCAATTCTTGATGTTTTGATTGGCGCTCATTCCTTACTGAAGTAACGCCAATTAAACCGTTACTGTTAGAGAAGGGAGTGAAATAGTGTAAAGTCCGTCCCTTCCAATATCGAAAGATTACAGAGGGCGCGACGGCACGAAACGTCGACAGCTCTCTATTTGGCTTTATTCTATCACTTATTTTTGAAAAAATCAAATGGTATTTGTGAACTCTCGCAACAACTCTCGTTTACATACAAAATTACTACCCAAAAGAAAGGAAGGTGACTATATAATTGCATACAAACTTATTATTATCCGTAATCGTCGCGCTTATAATGCTTTCGGATGCGTATTTGCGCTATCTTGCGTTTAAGGAAACCATGACGAATGAGGAAAAACGCGCCCTTTGGCGACGGCTTTTTCTCTGGAGTCTTTCCGCTTTGCTTGTTTACTCATTTTTGCTTAACGACATAACGGCTTATAAACCCATTTTAATGCTTGGGTGGATTCCGTATTTGCTGCTTTTTATGTATACCGTAAGGCGCGATATTTGGCAACATTTATTTATATTCGGAATGTCCGCGCTGTGGAGTTTTTCGCAACATAATTGGAGCAGCATTATCGTCCTTTCGTTTCTTAAAATTTCAGACGTTGATTTTCTGCTTACAATTCACGCATCCCTATATCTTTTGTGGTTCGTTCTGTTCATGCCGATAGAACGACGTTGCTTTTCCAAACTGCTCTTATCCGCAAAATTTTTCAGCGATGAACCTTGGTGGCGTTTTCTCGCCCTGCTTCCGCTTATAGCGTTGTTTGGTCCCTTGTTTTTAATGGCGGACGGCGAACTTATCCACACCCACGAAGAGAGAGTTTCCCGAATATTTTTGCCGCTCATCTTTTTTTTCTTCTATTATATAGCAGCGTCGATTGCCGACCATACCTATAAACGACTTTCCCTTGAGCAGGAGAGCAATCTTTTAAAGGCGCAGCTTGCCTGTTTGGCGGATAGGCAAAAACTCGCCGAAGAAAATCAAAAAGCTCTCGCCGTAATTCGCCACGACATGAAGCACGATTACCGCATGATTCATTCAATGCTCTTGTCGAACAACATTCAAGAAGCCGCGGAATACATAAGAACCAGAGAGGGACAAATAGAAAACGCAGCCGTTGTCTCATATTCAACCTCGCCTCTCATAAACGCCGCCTTAACCATATATTTTCGTCGAGCCGAAAATCTAGGCGTGAAACTCAGCCATAAAATAAACTTGCCGCAAGACCTTAAAACCTCCGAAGAAGACCTGGCGATTTTGTTTTCCAACCTTCTTGAAAACGCCGTAAACGCTTCGTCAAAACAACCCGAAAACAAGCGTGAAATATCCCTTTTAATCAACCGCAAAAATCGTAAAATTGTAATCGAACTGACAAACCTCTGTGACGCGACGGTTACATTCGACCAAAACGGTCTGCCCCTTCCCTCAAAAACCGACTCCGAAACTCACGGCATAGGAATGTTATCCGTTCAATCTTTCATCAGAAAATACAACGCCTACGCCGATTTTTCACAGCAAAACGGCGTTGTAAAAGCTTATGTTTACTGGGAAGAATAGGTTTTTGCAACAAAAAAGCCGCATGAAATGCTCATGCGGCTATCAACAAATTCATGAAACCCAATTCTCAACGCTTAACCCGTCAACTCTGCAAAATTCGCGCATATTATTTGTAACGAGCGTATACCCCAAACTTTTCGCATGAGCGGCGATAAACAAATCATTTGGACCGATAGGCGTACCTTGTCTCTGTAAACTCGCTCGTATATCGCCATATTCGATGGACGCATTTTTATCAAATGGCAATACTGTAATGGATTCCAAAAATTTCTCGACTGCCAACCTGTTTTTAGCGGGATTTCCGCTCTTTTTTATTCCAAACTCCAATTCTGCCAAAGTAATAACAGATATACAAACCGAACTTGCTTTGCGCGTAGCCATAATTTTTAACAAGGAGGGATGAAATTCTTTTATAAGATAAATGCAGATGTTAGTGTCTAGCATATATTTAAGGTCATTCATAACATCAACGCCTATTCTCGTCCGTTTTCCATAAAATCATCGGTAAACATATCCACACTGTCTATCATGTTCGCCCACCGACTGTTTTTTGGCATAAGCAAAACAGTATCGCCTATGCGGCTGATAAGAATTTCTTCATCCGCCAAACGATACTCCGGGGGAATCTCTACAGACTGCAAACCGGCAACATTTTTTACTTTTGCCTGATACATAAGTAACACCTCGCATTTCCTAAATTTTACAGTAAAATGCCTTGATATAAAAAAATATCCCTATGATGACTACACATCACTACAGGGACATTTTCTGCATTATGAAAACTCAATGAAAAATAGTTTGAAACTTTACAAGCAAAATGCTATACTAAAATCATGAGCTGTCGACGTGTTCGCGACCTCTCTTGAAAGGAGGGGCAGCCCATGACGAACTACGAGCTTGCAATGCTTCTGCTTGCAATTCTTGATGTTTTGATTGGCGTTGCTTCCTTGCTGAAGTAACGCCAATCGGTTGTTGCTGTTAGAGAAGGGAGTGAAACAGTACAAAGTCCGTCCCTTCAAATATCTTTGGATAAAAGAGGGCGCGACGGTACGAAACGTCGATGGCTCTCTTTATTTAATTTCATTCTACTACTGATTAAAAAAAAAATCAAATAAAAATTTTAGAGAACAATCATTCTTCAACAAAAACATTTATAAGAAAAACTTATTGACTATCCCCAAAAATCGAATTGATTTGGAAAATTTCTTTCTGTATAATACTATGTATAAGCGTTGACAGGAACGGAAGGAGAAACGAAAATGCAGTATGTAAAATTCGGCAACACGGGTATGGATGTTTCGCGTATTTGCCTCGGTATGATGAGTTTCGGCAAACCCGGCAAGGAAAACGGCGTGTTCCCGTGGGCGAAAACTTATGAGGACGGTAAGGACATATTTAAAAAGGCTATAGACCTCGGCATCAACTATTTTGACACGGCAAACGTTTACCAAATGGGAACGAGCGAAGAAATTACAGGACGATTAATTCGCGAGTTTAAGCTTAACCGTGACGAAATAGTCGTAGCAACAAAGGTGAATTTCGAGATGCGTCCAGGTCGTCCCAACGGCGGCGGCTTGTCGCGCAAGAATATTATGACGGAGATTGACCACAGTTTAAAGCGTCTTGGGCTTGATTATGTTGACCTCTATCAAATTCATCGGCTTGATCCGAATACGCCTATGGAAGAAACAATGGAAGCGTTGCACGATGTGGTAAAAAGCGGAAAGGCGCGATATATCG
>JAFXOC010000227.1 GCA_017529085.1 Selenomonadaceae bacterium
ACTATAAAAGGCAGAAGTTCCCGCCGCTTTTCATCGGAAAAAGACGATTCCGTAAAGACTTCGAGCGTACCCGTGAGTGGATTTTCCGCAACCCCCATCGGAACGCCGTAAGCGTCGCTAAGATTTTCGGAGGTCATAACGTCTTTGGGCGCGCCGTCTGCAACTATTCTGCCTTTACCCGCCAATAGGAGCCGAGAGCAGAATTTCGCCGCGGCTGAAAGTTCATGGACAACCATTAAAACTGTTTTGCCCGCCTTTGAAAGTTCCTTGCACAGACGGAAAATTTCTTCTAGGTAGAAAATGTCAAGCCCGGCTGTAGGTTCGTCCAGTAGTAAAATGGGAGTTTGTTGCGCCAAAACTTTAGCTAGGAGCGCCCTTTGACGCTGACCGCCGGAAATCATGTGAATGGGTCTCTCGGAGAGTTCGCCGACGCCCGTATAACGCATACAGGCGTCGACTATTTTCTCGTCAGATTCCGTTTCGTTCGCCCACCAAGGGAGGTAAGGGTAGCGTCCTGTCATAACGATGTCTTTCACGGTGTAGCCGAAGGAAACCTCTAAGTTTTGCTGGAGAAATCCGGCTTTTAGGGCAAATTCGCGTCCGGAAAGTTTACTTGCTTCCTTGCCCATGATAAAAACGTCGCCCGACAACGGGTCAAGCAAACCGCGCAAAGTTTTTAAAAGAGTGGATTTTCCAGCTCCGTTAGGGCCTATTATGCCTATAAATTCCCCTCGATTAACGGAAAAAGAGACGTTTTCAAGAATCGGCTTTTCTTTTACATATCCCGCCGAAAGATTTTTCGCTTGAAGGGCTACTTCGGTTATCATCGTTTATCCTCTGGTACTGCCGAAAGATAACGATCCCTTGTTTGCTTGAACTCGTCGCCGTATAAGATATATGCCGCCTCTTGCACGCCAAAGACTACGTTTTGGGAGATATTGTAGATATAATGCGCCCACGGGTGCATTACATGACGTTCTTTAACGGCCCTCATTTCCTGCAAGGACGGGTCGGACATATATTCTTGCCCGTATTTCTGTTCCTTGGTACTGGGGTCGTCGTATGACGGCAGGAATATATAATCGGGATCGCAGGCGACGAATTGTTCCTTTGTCATGGCTACGCCGTTTTTGTTCCCTGCCAAAGCCTTTGCGTTTTTGGCTCCCGCGCCGGCAAATACGTCGTCCACCATGCAGCCCTTGCCGCCGTAAGCCGGCATAATGGAAACCAAGGCTATTGACTTGCCCTTTTTATCTTCCGGCTGTTTATCAATCTTTGCCTTTATCTCGGCAAGTTCGCCGTCCATCATCTTTAAAAGCTGTTCGCCACGCTCTTTCTCGCCTACGCTTTCGGCTATAAGGCGCACGGTGACGCGAACATCTTCAAAGTTGCGGGGGGTTTTGCAGATTACAACGGGAATCCCCATATCTCTGAGAGCTGAAATTTTTTCGGGAGGAATCCATTCTTGAGCGAATACTAAATCCGGCTCCAACGCCGCCACGGTTTCAACGGAAGGGTTTCTTACAACGGTGTTAGGGATTTTTTTCGCTATGCCCGATACGTTGGAACGCTTAGGGTCTGCCAGTCCTTCGCTTACAGCGATCATCCGTTCGGTTTCCACAAGACCGAGCAATATTTCGTCCGTGCCTGTGGTTACGGACATAATGCGTTTGGGATGCGCCGGCACGGTTACGGTATTTCCCTTAACGTCCGTCACCGTGTTTGTTTTTCCTTTATCGGCGGTGTTATCCGCCGTTGAACAGGCGGATAACAGACATCCGAACATCACCAAAAGTACCGTCGCAAAAAGGCGATATCTTTTCATTTATATTCCCCCGCTAATCAGAAACTGTGCTTATAATCAAGCATAAACGTCCTAGGCTCGCCGTAATAAGACGAACTTGCGTTAGATATAATATCTCGTCTGTTTAATATATTGTTTACCCTAAGAGTTACCTTGCTCTGCTTTGTGGGGGCGTAACCCACCACAAGGGAGGTTAAAAGATAGGGCTTCCTGTCGACGGAAGGACCCGAGGAAACGATGCCCACTCTTGAGCCTAAGAAACTGCCCTGCAAAGATGCGTCCCATTTATTCTTCTTATAACCTATTGCGCCGGTAAGCTGAATCTTACCGAATTTTGCGTCCCAATAATCCTTATTGTCGGATTTGCGACGGGGATTTTGCCAAGTAAGCCCCGCATAATAGGAAAACCCTCTTTCCGTCTTTAAGGCGTAAGAAAGTTCCAAGCCCTCGTTTCTAAACTCCTCGTTTTCGTAAGTATAATTTGTATTGGATGAGTTCCATGTAGCCGAAATATTGTCGTCTATGCGGGTGAGGAAAAGGGCCGCTTTCCATTTATGACCGCCGGATATGTTCTTCCATCCGATTTCGTAGTTGATTCCCTTTTGGGGTTTTAAGCCCGGATTTGGTATCTGCGTATCGCCGGATTTATACATATTTGCAAAGGTGGGCATTATGAAAGATTGAGAGATGTTCAAATAGAGGCTGTTATTTTTGTCCATCTTGTGCAGGAACTGTCCTGCGGCGCTGAAATTGTTGTAATTTTGTTTCGTGCCCGATGTCCAAGTTTCTCTGCCGCCTATGATAAAGGAGTTTTTCTTGTCAATTTTCTGGTCCCATTGCACAAAAACGCCCCAGTTGTTTCTGGAATAGGAAGCGGCTTGCTTTGTGGTGTACGAAGCAAGCGATTTATAAATTTCATGTTGTCCGGATAATCCCGCTGTCAATATTCCTTTGCCCATACCCCAATTTTGCTGATAGTCAAAACCATAATTGGTGTTTCGCTCCCTTGTATTATAACGAGGAGTGGAAGACGTTGCAAGTCTTGTGGTATAATATGTAGGACCTTCCGATTCCGTAAAGCCGTTATTGTAATAAAGACTTGCCTTTCTGCGCTTGTCCTTGTAGTTTAACTGTACGGTATCGCGTTTGGTGGAATATTCCCTGCCGTTAAACTGTTCGCCTACGAGATTTTGTTTTGAAGCAGAATCAACCTTGTCGATATAGCGCTTATAATTGGCGTTTGTGTCGTAATGCCCATAAAAGAAGCTTAGGCGATCGTTGAATTTATAACCTATCGCCGCGCTCTGGTTTACAATATCCTTTAAATCCGTGCGGGTAGTGCCGTAATGACTGCTGCCCGAAGTCAAATCCGAATAGGTAACGCCGCCGAACCTGCGAGCGGAATTGCGATGATAATTGATGGTAAAACCTTCCGCAGCAAGATTTACGCCGTAAACCTGTTGTCCGTGATTGCCAAAGCCTACTCGAACGGAATTTTCCCCTTTGGTTTTGGTGATGATGTTCACAACGCCCGCCATAGCTTCGCTGCCGTAAAGCACGCTGCCGCCGCCTTTTACGATTTCGATGCGCTCGATGGAGTCGGCCGCGATTTCCTGCAAATTATATTTGCCCCTCAAAGAAACGGGGTTGCCGTTTAAAAGTACCAATGTGCCGTTGTCCACGCCTCTAATGTTTACCTCGTTGGACATGGTGCCCATGGCGGCTCCCATAGGCCCGAAGGCGCCGTATTCAAAACCGTTTAGTTTTTGCAAAGCTTCCGCCGCATTTCTTGCGCCGCTTTCTTCTATATCCTTCGCAGTTACGACTTCCGTGGACTTAGGGACGTCAAGATCCTTCTTTTCCGTACGGGTTG
>JAFXOC010000022.1 GCA_017529085.1 Selenomonadaceae bacterium
CACCGCACCGATAACGGTTGGGTGTTCCGCGAATGGGCGCCGAACGCTATGAGCGTCTATCTTGTCGGCGATTTCAACGACTGGAAGGAAACCGATTCATACCGCCTAAAAAAGATCATGGGAACGGGAAACTGGGAATTAAAACTTCCTCTTGACCGCATGAAACACGGCGATCATTACAAACTGCGGGTTCACTGGTGGGGTGGCGAAGGCGAACGAATCCCGGCTTGGTGCCAAAGAGTCGTGCAAGACGAAAACACAAAGATTTTCTCGGCGCAGGTCTGGTCTCCAGAACCTTATCATTGGCACGACGAAAATTTCCAGATTAAAAGAGATCCTCTTCTTATTTACGAATGTCATATCGGTATGGGCGGCGATAAAGAGGGCGTATCCACTTATAAGGAATTTAAAGAGAATGTTCTGCCGAGAGTAAAAAAGGACGGTTACAACTGCATTCAGGTGATGGCGATACAGGAACACCCTTATTACGGAAGTTTTGGTTATCACGTCAGCTCTTTCTTTGCGGCGAGCAGCCGTTTCGGTACGCCGGAAGAATTGAAAGATTTAATAGACACGGCACATCAGGAAGGCATCGGCGTTATAATGGATTTAGTCCACAGCCACGCCGTAAAAAATGAAGTGGAAGGTCTGGGCAATTTCGCGGGCGACCCCAACCAATTTTTCTATCCCGGCGATCGTCACGAACATCCCGGTTGGGACAGCTTGTGCTTTGACTACGGCAAAGACGACGTTATGCACTTCCTTCTCTCTAATTGCCGTTATTGGCTGGAAGAATATCATTTCGACGGCTTCCGTTTCGACGGCATTACCTCCATGCTCTACTACGATCACGGCATGGGTACGGCTTACACCAGTTACGCGGATTATTTCAACGGGGCGCAGGACGACAACGCAATCTGTTATCTTACTCTTGCCAACCTCCTGATTCATGAAGTAAAGCCGACTGCGATTACCATAGCGGAAGAAGTCAGCGGTATGCCGGGACTCGGCGCAAAATTTGAGGACGGCGGCTTTGGTTTTGACTATCGTCTCGCCATGAATATCCCCGACTACTGGATTAAGATTATAAAAGAAAAACGGGACGAAGATTGGGCTATGAGCGGAATTTTCTGGGAGGTCACCAACCGCAGAGCCGATGAAAAGACTATATCTTACGCGGAAAGCCACGATCAAGCGTTGGTTGGCGACAAGACAATTATCTTCCGCTTAATAGACGCGGATATGTATTGGCATTTCAGCAAGAAGGACAGAAACGGCAACGTAGACCGCGGCATCGCCCTTCATAAGATGATTAGGCTTATCACTTCTTCCACAATGAACGGCGGTTATTTAAATTTCATGGGCAACGAGTTCGGTCATCCCGAATGGATAGATTTCCCGAGAGAGGGCAACGGCTGGAGTTATAAATACGCTCGTCGTCAATGGCATTTAGTAGACGATAAGAGCCTTTGCTATCATTTCTTAGGCGACTTTGACAGAGAGATGTTAAAGGTTATCTCTTCGATCGAAAACTTCCCCAACGTGCCTGTGGTTGAAGTTTGGCACAACGACGGCGATCAAGTGCTTGCGTATATGCGCGGCGATACAATATTCGTATTCAACTTCTCGCCTAATCGTTCCTTTACGGATTACGGTTTCCTCGTTCCCCCCGGAGAATACGACGTTGTGTTGAACACAGATGCGACGCAATTCGGCGGAAACGGGCTTGCGGACGATCACGTTCCGCATTATACGAACTTCGATCCTCTGTACGAGGGCGAAAAGAAAGAATGGTTGAAACTCTATTTACCCGCAAGAAGCGCGGTTGTGTTAAAGAAGAAAGCATAAGTATAAAAAGACTCCCGCCTTTATAGGCGGGAGCCTTTTTATTTTCGAAGGAAAAAGTATCACACATTTCCGAGATGGACGAAACGCAGGTGTTTTTCAGCTATTGCCGCCAACTTGTGGATTAGCGCAACTTCCGTAGCCGGAGTTTCACATTGGTAGCGTGGGAAATAGCGGGAGATGTGCAAGGGCAGGTCGGGAGATATGTTTGCCAGCCACTTAGCTTCGCGCTCCATTTCCTCTTCGCTGTCGTTTTTTCCGGGGATAATGAGTGTTGTAACCTCCACATGGGCGAATTGGGTAGATAGAGTGATTGTTCTTAGCGCAGTGTCCAAATCGCCGCCGACCCAAGCGTAAAAATTCCGATTAAAGGCTTTGAGATCAATGTTCAATGCGTCGATATAAGGCAAAAGCTTTTTTAGCGGTC
>JAFXOC010000228.1 GCA_017529085.1 Selenomonadaceae bacterium
GCCTCCCTCTTAGAGGGAGGGGGACCGCGAAGCGGTGGAAGGAGAGCCATGAAGAGCACAATATTTATTGATTTGTCTACACTCTTAATCTTACGCTTTTTTAGTCAAACTCGGCAACAATAAAGTAGCGAGAGCGCAACAAACGGCGATACCGATTTCGAGGGTCATCAATCCCTCAAGCCCGAAATTATCCGCAAATTTCCCCAAAAACGGCATAACCATGCCGCCTATGCTAAATGACAATCCCAACGTCACACCCGAAGCAAATCCCACGCTTTTTGCAAGATAGCTTTGCCCAAGTACGATATACGCGGAATACGAGCCTTGCATTGCAAGACTTAGCGGAATAAGCACGGCGTAGACGGCGTATATGCTGTGAGAAAATGCGATAACGGCAACGCATGGAATTAAAAGACACGCGCCAATTCTAATCACCTTAACATAACCTATCTTATCAGACAAATACCCGCCAATCAATGTGGCGAATGCGCCGCAAAGGGAGAGCACCGTAAGAGTTGCGCCTGCGGCCGCGGGAGAAGCCGATAAAATATGTATGCAAAACAGAGGTAAAAATCCCGTAATAGCGGTAATAGCGGCGGAACGAAAGAGAATAACCGCAAAGAGCCGTCTAAACGCCGACCAATTATTTTTCTCGACAGATTTTGATTTTTCGCCAACGGAAGCCGTTGCCTGATTTGCGATATTTTTTATCCTGCCGCCCACAAAAAATAGCATGGCGGAGGTGCAAAGCGCTAAAATACCGAAAAACAGCAAGCCTTTCATTCCGAAAGTAGTCAGTAAAAACACGGCAAGAAGCGGTCCCGTCCCTATGCCGATATTGCCGCCAACTCCAAAAATACTCATGCCGCCGCCCTTTTTTGCGCCGGAAATCTTGTTCACATTCCTTGCGCCTTCGGGGTGAAATATGGCGTTGCCCACGCCCATCATCGTAACGAAGAAAAAAATCGTCCAATAATCCCGAATGAACCCCGTAATGGCGAGCGACAAGCCCGTAATTAAGACGCCAAGCCCCATGAACCATTGGCGTTCCTTTTTGTCCGCCATATAACCGAAAGCGGGCTGCACCACGGAAGATAAAAACGAGGAAGCGAAAATTATCCCCGCCACATCCGTATAATTCATGCCGTATTCCGAAACGAAAAACGGAAGAATGGCGGGCAGCGCCCCCATGTTGATATCTGCGCTGACGTGTCCAAAACTTAGTAAGTATAAATATTTTTTGTCCATTAAAACACCTTTGAATAAAGGCAACTTCTAAAAACTATTTGTTTTCTCTGATGACTCACCGTCCCTTTGGGGCGGAGAGTCACAAAAAATGATTTTTAAAGATGCCATACAATTGTTTTGTTCGTATTTTACACAGAGAATTATTCCCCTTCATCCTCACATATCGGGTCTAACCCCTGTTTTCCCTTCAAACTTATGATAATTCGCGCCTTTTCTTCTGCCCATAAGTTCGGCTAAGAGTTCGTCGGGAGTCAGTTTGTGGAACGCCAAAAGCACTAAGCAATGATACCAGAGGTCGCCCATTTCATAGAGCACATCCTCTTTTTTCATGTTCTTTGAAGCGATAACGGTTTCAACTGCCTCTTCCCCTACTTTTTTCAAAATCTTGTCCTGACCCTTTTCAAAGAGATAGTTGGTATATGAGCCGGGTACGGGATTAAGCAAACGATCTTGAATTACGTTGTATAAATCGTTTAACACAATGGCAAGTGAATTTTCGGGTTTTTCGTCGACTAAGGCGATATGATTGGTTTCGCCCATGATTTTTCTGTTTCTGAAACAAGAATAACTGCCGGTATGGCAAGCAACGCCTCTTTGATGAACGCGAATTAAAAGCGTATCTCCGTCGCAGTCGTATGAGATTTCCTTGACCGTTTGCACGTTGCCGGAAGTTTCGCCCTTTTGCCAAAGCTTGTTGCGGCTTCTTGAGAAGAACCATGTGAAACCCGTTTCGACGGTTTTTTTCAAGGATTCCTCATTCATATAGGCAAGCATTAAGACTTCGCCGTTTTCTTCTTGGATAATGGCGGGTACAAGCCCGTTCTCGTCAAATTTTACCATTGAAATGTCAATTGCCTTTTCCATTAAAAACGCACCTCCACGCCTTGAGTTTTTAAATACTCTTTTACTTCTCGAACGGAGAATTTTCCGTAATGAAAAACAGAAGCCGCCAGTACGGCGTCCGCCTTGCCGTCTTTCAAAACTTCGCTGAAATGTTTAAGTTCGCCCGCGCCGCCCGAAGCTATCACGGGCACTTCAACCGCCTCCGCAACGGCTCTCGTGAGGGCTATATCGTAGCCGTCCTTGGTGCCGTCCGCATCCATGCTGGTTAATAGAATTTCCCCCGCGCCTAAATCCACGGCTTTTTTCACCCAATCAATCGCGTCAAGTCCCGTAGGCGTTCGACCGCCGTTTATATAAACCTCCCAACTCTCGCCCGTTCGCTTCGCGTCCACGGCAAGCACCACGCATTGTCGACCGAAACGCTTTGCGCCATCCGCCAACAAAGTCGGCTCTTTCACCGCCGCGCTGTTAAGCGAAATTTTGTCAGCGCCCGCCTTCAGCATATTTCTCATGTCCGTAACGCTCCGAATTCCGCCGCCTACGGTAAAGGGGATAAATACTTCCGCTGCGCAGGATTTCGCTACGTCTATCATAATGTTTCGCTTGTCGCTTGAAGCGGTAATATCCAAAAATACAAGCTCGTCCGCGCGTTCCGAGTCATAACGGGAAGCAAGTTCCACAGGGTCGCCTGCGTCTCTTAATCCCACGAAGTTTGTCCCCTTGACCACTCGACCGTCTTTTACGTCAAGACAGGGAATTATTCTTTTTGTGTGCATCATGCGCCTCCTTTCGCAACGGCTATAGCTTCGCTTAAATCAAGCGCGCCGGTATAGATGGATTTTCCCACGATAACGCCTTCAATGCCGTCCGATGCGTATTGCTTTAAAAGGCGAATATCCTCAATTGAGCTTACGCCGCCGGAAGCTATAACCTTTAACCCGCTTTTTTTTGCGATATTTGCGGTTTCTTCCGCGTTCACCCCCGTAAGAGTGCCGTCTCTGCCGATGTCCGTATATATTATCGTTGTAACCCCAACATCTCTCATGCGAAGCGCAAGTTCGACGGCTTCGATATCGCCGGATACGCCCCAGCCGTCAACGGCGACAACGCCGTTTTTGGCGTCGATGCCGACAACCACCTTGTCACCGCCGAAATTTTTACAAGACTCCTTTACAAGCTCCGGATTTTTCACGGCAACGGAGCCTAAAATTACGCGGGAAACGCCTAAGTTTAACGCTTCTTCTATATGCGCCGTTTCGCGAATACCGCCGCCTAATTCCGCGGGAATTTTTACGTTCGCCAAAATCTCTTTGACCGCCGCCAAATTTTGGGGCTTGCCCGCTCTTGCGCCGTCAAGGTCTACCAAATGCAGAAATTCGCCGCCTTGACTTTCCCATTTTTTCGCCATCTCAAAGGGAAAATCGGAAAACACAGTCTCCTGTTCAAAATTCCCTTTAAAAAGCCGTACGCATTTGCCGCCTCTTATGTCTATTGCAGGTAAAATTATCATACGCTATCCCTCTACAAAATTTTTTAATATTTTAATCCCTACATCACCCGATTTTTCGGGGTGAAATTGAGTGGCTACAACATTATTTTTTTGAACGGCGGCTGTAATTCTACCGCCATATTCGCAAGTCGCCGAAATCAAATTCGCATCGCATACCGCATGAAAACTATGGACAAAATAAACGTAAGGATTTTTTGAAAGTCCCTTAAACAGGTTGATTTTTCCCGCGTTTTCGCTTATATCTAAAGAATTCCATCCCATGTGAGGAATTTTTTCGTCCGTGGCTTCTATTTTTTTTATTTTACCACTAAGCAATGAAAGCCCTTGAACCCCTTCGCTTTCTTCGCTCTCTTCAAATAAAAGCTGCAATCCTACGCATATTCCAAGCAAAGGTTTTCCGTTGGCGACTTCGTTTTTTATAACCTCCACAAGATTAGTCGCCTCAAGCTGCCTCATGCAGTCGCCAAAGGCTCCCACCCCGGGAAGTACGAGTTTAGCGGCGTTTTTTATGGCGTTCGCATCATTTGTCACGGTAACTTCGCCGCCTGCCGCAATCAATGCCGTTTCAACGCTGAACAAATTGCCCACGCCGTAATCAATAACAGCTATCATTACAAAACTCCCTTCGTCGAAGGAATCCCCGTCGCCCTTAAATCCTTTTCCGTCGCTATTCTTAAAGCGTGGCCCAACGCTTTAAACAAGGCTTCGACTTTGTGGTGGGAATTTTTTCCGTATAAAACTTTTGCGTGAAGGGTAATGCCACCGTGAACCGCAAAGGCTCGTAAAAACTCTTCTGCCAGCTCCGTATCAAACGCGCCAATCATGGGAGCCATTTCACCGCCGTCATAAACGAGATAAGGGCGATTGCTTAAATCAAGCGATACAAAAGCAAGCGCCTCGTCCATCGGAAGATAAAAAGTACCGTAACGATTTATGCTGGCACGGTTTCCAATCGCTTCCAAAAAAGCGTCGCCCAAGGCAATACCGATATCCTCAACCGTATGATGCCCGTCAACTTCTATATCGCCGTTACATTTAACCGTTAAATCAAAACAACCGTGGGCGGCGAAAAGAGTCAGCATATGGTCGAAAAAGCCTATGCCGCTCTTTATGTCGCTTTTGCCCTCGCCGTCAAGGTTTATGGAAACTTCGATTTGAGTTTCCTTCGTCTTACGCTCTATTTTACCGATTCTCATTTAGTCGCGCCCCTCGCTGAAAAGTTTTATCACATCTATTATTTCATCGTTTTCCTCCCGAAGTCCCATGGAAATTCTAAGGCAATTTTCAAGATTTTTCGCTTTGCCGAAACTTCTGACGCCGATGTTTTTTCTTACAAAAGCCTCGTTTAACGCCTCGCCGTTACCGCATTTAACAAGGAGAAAATTAGTCTCCGACGGATACACCTTTATTCCGTCTATCTTGGCAAGTTCCGCCGCAACACGTTTCCTTTCGGAGATTATCATAGCGATTCTGGGTTCGTATTCGTGGCGCATTTGATAGACAATATCCGCAGTAACGAGGGACAGCACGTTCATATGATACGGCATAAAACTTCTGCTTACCATGTCGATTATTTTTTCGTCAGCCAAGAGATAGCCAACCCGAGCCGCCGCAAGCCCGTAAGCCTTTGAGAACGTGCGGGCGATTAGAAGGTTGGGATATTTTTTCAACAACGGAGTTGCGCTCTTGCCGTAAAATTCCATATAGGCTTCGTCAACCAAAAATGGGCAAGATATGTTTTTGACTATGTGTTCCACCGTCTCAACCGGAACCGCGCCGCCTGTGGGATTGTTGGGATTGCACAACACGGCTAAAGATGTGTTGTTTTTGTTTACGGTCTCGATAAATTCTTCCGCATCGAACGAATAGTCTTCTTTTAAAGGCGCGACAACGCCCTTTGCGTCCGCCGCGTAAGCGTAAATACGGTACATCGAAAAAGACGGCATGGGGTAAACGATAGCTTTATCGTCGCCGCCGAAAGAGTAAAAAAGTTTTTCTATAATCTCACTTGAACCGCCGCCCAACAAAACATTTTGCTTCGTAAGAGAATAGCTTTTTGCGATAGCTTCCTTCAAAAAATCCTCTTCCTCGTTTGGATAGCGATTAAAAGCCACATGAGAAAGTCTACTCATGACCCTTTCAAACACAAGCGGCGGTAAATTCATATTGGTTTCGTTGGCGTTTACCTTAATGCACCAAGGTTTCTCCACAACATCGTATTGAGGGCGCTCGGAAAGTCCGGTTCTATAATTCATATTATCACCTTTCGATATTTATTGAAAACGACAATAAATTTTACATTTTGCCCCCCTCGGACGGGGAGTCAAAATGTTTTTTCGACTGTTATAGTATAGCACAAAAGAGGAGGTTGCGACAAGGTAGGATACCGAGTGAAAGATTTTGCCATAAAAATTTTAAAATTGACAATTTCATTGCGATTAGGACCTTGCCAATCCTTCATCCATGTGTCTGCAGGACGGGACATGGGAAGTTTTTCGGGGATTTCAATAATTTTGACCATAAAAAACGCAAGGAACAAGCCGTCAAAAAGACGACTTGTTCCTTACGGAAAAATTCGTTATATAATTAAGGCACGGCAAACAAAAGAGGCAATTTTCTAATTAAAAATAACTATCTCCCCCGAAATTCAAACGCAGCAAGGCTTCACAGGTATTTTGGCTCATTTTGTCGCTACATTTCAACGCAAAACCATTAGTTGAAGTCTAGCATATTTGCTTTTGAGTTGTAAAGTGATGTAAACGGCAATAGCAAACGGCATTACACTTTCATGCCGACATTATCCGCTCGTTTAAGTTTTTCCAAAATAGCTTCCTCGATGAAACTGTTGAGGCTTTGCTTATGCGTCATAGCATAAATGGCTGCCTGTCGGTGGGTATCGTTGTTTTTAAAACGCACATTAAGACTTCCCTTATAGGCAATTTCCGGCTGTATCCCCTCTTCTTCGCAACTTGACAAATAATCGTCTATTGCGTTATGAAAGTCAGAAATCAACTCTTCGGCGTTTACGCCTTCGTAAGAAATAAGGGAACGAATGCCTTGCACTTTTCCAAAGAACAGTTTATCGTCTTCCGCAAACTCCACGCTACCGACGTAACCTTTATATTCCATAGTATTATTCATAGCAAACTCCCCTATTCTAGGTATTCTCATAAATATCCGTACCCCTATTCTAAAAACTTATTCCTACTGTTTCCCCGCCAAAGGAGCGGGGAAACCATCGTGAAATCAAAGTTTTTTAGAATTACTTATGGTATTATTTTCAAGATTATTATTTTTTAAATTATTACTTTTTAGATTATTACTTTTTAGATTATTACTTTTTAGATTATTATTTTTTAGATTATTATTTTTAGATTATTATTTTTAGATTATTATTTTTTAGATTATTATTTTTTAGATTATTATTTTTTAGATTATTACTTTTTATATTATTATTTTTTAGATTATTA
>JAFXOC010000229.1 GCA_017529085.1 Selenomonadaceae bacterium
CAAATCGGTAATCTAAAAATCACTTCACGCGGATTGTTAAAGCTTTCAAGTGTAATTCCGCCGCCTAAAAAGCCGCCGGTCGCCAAAATAAAATTATCTCCTTCGTATTTGACGTTTCGCGCCATAGCTCTGGTTACAACAGCTTCAACTCTGTCTCTGTCCGTAACGCCGCGAATTACCCTCGAATTGTGGACATAATTTATACCCATATCGGAAAGGGCTCGATTAAATATTTTAATCAGTCTCATTCCGTTTGTCGAAGGCGGAAGACAAGTCGCCTCAACAACGGGAGTTTTTAACGTATCTATTAAGGATTTATGGACATTTTCGCCATGCACGCCCAAAATCTGCGGCAAAAGAAAAACGACCCCATCTTCTGCATACGGTCGAAGTTCTTCAACCAATTTGTCAAAGCCCTCTTTAGAATCCACTCTTCTCGCTGCGTCAACGGTGCTTACGTCGCGTCCGCCCTCGATGGATAAATCTACGCGGATATTTTCCGTCTCAACACCCTGTGGCAGATGTTTCAACAAATTGTCTCTTAAAATATCGCCGTAAAAATCCTTTAACCGTTCAATATCCACGATTATGATTTTTTTGGCGTTAAAGAGAGCCGCGCCGTCCATCGAATTCGGCGCGTAAGATGTGGGCTTCATGGAGCCTATGGCTGTCGGCACGCTTATCATTTCATCCAAACTTCCGTGGTATGGCAGTCCGTAAGACGAAACAAGCGCTAAAAATTCGTCTACCGCCGCTTTGATATTTTTTACGCCAATCTTCCTATAAGGGTGATTTTCCGGCAGTTGTTCAATCGCTTCTCTTGGCGAAGTTACCGGAATTTTATCCCGAGTATATCCGAGAACATCTATGCAGCCGCTGTTTTGAGAGAGTGTTCCCGCTCCGCCGGCTAACAAAGTTACGTCGTCGCCGCGTTTTTTTGATATGTACGCCGCCATGAGTCCCGAAAGGCCGCAACCTATGACGATTGTTTTCATGGCTTATCTCCTTCAATGTTAAAAGAAAGTTCGTAAAGCGCGCGGGTGAGTTCTATTTCCTTCAAAGTTTTTCCGAAAAGCGCAGGGCGTATTCCTTTCCATCTACCTTCCAAAAACCTTCTCATTTCTTTTACCGCGTCCACTTTTTCCTTTTTCACCCTATAGTAAGCTGCCGCGGCGCGCAGCGCGCAAAAAGTACCCTGACAAGTTCCCATACCGATTCTGGTACGACGACGAAGATCGTCAAGATTATGCGTTGTGTCTTCGTTTGCAATTTCTTCGACTTCCGCAAGCGTGATATTTTCACATTCACAGACTAGAACACGCTTTGACGGAAATTTCTTTAACGCCTTTGACACTCTCGCAAAACGAACCCTGCCCAAACGATGCGTGGCGAGGTCTAATCCAAAAGCGGGGAAATATTTTTTCACCGATTCTTTTTCGTCTTCCGTGGGCGCGTTCACTAAGGTTTCTTCCGCCGTCCGACAAGGCTCCGTATTGTTTAACTTTTTTGCCACCTGATCCGAAAGTTTTTCCGCCATCAGGCGATATGTGGTAAATTTCCCGCCCACAATGGTGAACATTCCCCAAAGTCCGTCTTTTTCGTGATCCAGTATGGCAAAACCTCGAGACGCGCCGCGACCTGCCGCGCCGCCTTCCGGGATATAAAGAGGACGAAGCCCTGCGTACACCCTAAGTATGCGATTGTTGCGAAGCCCGGGGATCATCTCTTCGCCGACTCTCATCAGATGTTCCACTTCTTCTCTCGAAGTTGACGTATCTTCGGGGTCGTCAACGCTTATGGAAGAAGTTCCTAAAATAGTAATAGGTCCGTGAGGCACGAATATATCTCCGTCGGACGCTTTATGCAGTCTATTTATCACGCGGCTCACAATTCGGCGGTTAAAAGCTATAAGCGCGCCTTTATCGGGCTGCACGCCAACGCTTAACCCGGCTAACGCCGCAACCTTACCTGCCCACGCGCCGGCGGCGTTCACCACTATCTCGCAATACACGGTTTTTTCTTCGCCGGTAATATTATTTCGTAATTTTGCTCCCTTAATCTTACCGTTCTCGCTTAAAATCTCTATGACCTCATGATAAGTCCAAAGTTTTGCGCCGTAATTTTTTGCCGAAGCGATATTTTGCCAAGCCATGCGAAAACCGTCTATGGCCGCATCTTGCACCAAAAAAGCCTCCGCCGCGTTAGGCGAGAGCGCCGGCTCTATTTCCTTTGCTTCGGTAAGAGTTATCGGCATAACCGGAACGCCGCTTTCCTCGCAACCTTCAAGCCAAGCGTCTTTATACAGAGGATCGTCGGACGTAAGGCGCACGAACATACCTTCTGTTTCCTCGATAAAATCTGCGCCGATCCTTCTTAAAATTATATTTTCCTCTATGCACTCTTTGGCGGCTTCCCTATCTTTAGCCGCGTATCGCCCGCCGCTATGGAGCAGTCCATGAAATCTTCCGGAAGCGCCGTTCGTCAGATCTCCTTTTTCAACCAAAAGGCTTGGAATTCCGCGCATACAGAGATCTCTCAATATTCCAACCCCGGTTGCGCCGCCTCCGATAATTAACGCTCTAATTTCCTCCATACCCGCCCCCCTCTTTTTTTAAAACATGAAATAATTCACTAAGAATATAACAGACAACACGTACATTAACGGAGTAAGTTTATCCCGTCTGCCTGCCGCGAAGTTTAAGAAAGTGTAAGAAATTATGCCGAAAGCAATTCCTTCCGATATGGAATAAAAAAACACAAGGGCTACTATACCGATAAAAGCTGGAATAGCCTCCAATAAATCGTTCCAATCGATTTTTTGCACTTGCTGAACCATCATAAAACCTACAATAACAAGTATTGGCGAAGTTGCAAAAGCAGGAATCGACAAAAAGAGCGGCGAAAAGAAAAGGGATATTAGGAAAAGAGCGCCGACAACCACGGAAGTCAGACCTGTGCGACCGCCCGCCGCTATGCCGGAAGAAGATTCCACATACGTTGTCACCGTACTAGTGCCGCAGATCGCCGCAACCGTTGTCCCCAATGCGTCAGCCATCAACACTTTCTTCAGATACGGGAAATGTCCTTTTTCATCTATCATATTTACCTTTGAAGCGACGCCAATAACCGTACCTAACGTATCAAAAAGATCTACCATTAAAAAAGCAAGCAATATCGTCAAAAATTTAATCGAAAATAGTTCGGATAAGTCAAACGCCATAAAAGTAGACGATATGGACGCCGGCATGGACACTACATTTCCCGGTATTACGCTGTAAAATCCTGTTTCGGGATTTGGCACGTAAAAACCCAAGACTTCCGATATTATGCCGATGAACCATATAAGCAGGATGCCTATAAGGAGCGCTCCCCTCACCTTCATAATAACTAAATACGAAGATATCAGTATGCAGATAAGAGCAAACAACACGCTTATGCCTTCAGACGGAAAAGTACCTTTCGTCACTGAATCCTGAAAGGAAAAAGAGCCGATTAAAGTTGGAGTCTGCACGACTATATGGGCGTTTTGCAATCCGATAAAG
>JAFXOC010000230.1 GCA_017529085.1 Selenomonadaceae bacterium
GTAGAATTAGTGCTAGACATGCAGGTTGGCTCCTTTCGGCGGATTGTGCGTCACACTTATCCTACCACAAGCCTTCCTGCTTGTCTTTTTTTGTGTCCGATTTCATTTTACAATTAACAGTGTGTTTTGTTTGCCTTTGAAACCAAATGTCAAAAAATTGTAAAAAATTCTCAAAAAACACTATGAAAATTAAAATAAAAGTGTTATACTAAGGGCAAAGAAAATTCCGAAAGGAGGAGTTTTTATGGCCACAGTAAATGCAACGCTCTCAAATTTTTACGGCGTGGCTGAGCTTGCTTCCCGTGGCATAGGCGCAGGAGAAACCAGATCTCATCCTTCAATTCCGACTTTTATGCAAGACGTCGGCAAAATAAGCGGGGTGAATTACGCATCCAGATTTTCCGATGCGGTGATGGGGAAGGGCAGTCTTACAAACGTCGTAAACAATTACAGCGAAGAAAAATCCTCCTTTCAAACCGAGTTTAAGAGCGCTATGAACAACGCAAAAAAAACCGGCGAGGGCTTAAACAATTTAAATTTCGGCGCAAAAAAGAATTCTTCCGTTTCCTCCGGCGTCGCTAATCTACAATCTACCAAAAACACCGACGCCAAACAGATTCCAACAGAAGAGGAACGCCTTACCCTCTCCGAGCGTATGGGAGGATTTAGGCAGGAAGAGGACAAAGAAACGGATTCGGAAATGCGGCTTGTAAACGAAGCTCGCACTACTCCGCCATTCCAAGTTCCCATAGCCGGCGTTTCCGGTGATGAAACTGGCTCTGAACCAAGCGAAGCGGAAAATGCGAACGCTCCCTCTGCCGATACGGCTAATGCGGTCGATCCTTCGGAAACAGCGGGAGCGGTGTCAAATCTTATGAACGATTACAACGATGCCGTAGGGTTCTTGCAATCTCGTATGGGTACTTCCAATGCTTTCGATCACTTTGCCTCGTCTTTCGGAAGTTCGGGCGATTTAACGGGCGATATGGAGAAAATCGGCGTACAGGTCGAGCCGGCAACGGGTATGGTATCTGTTGACACTGAAGCGCTTACGACGGCGATAAAAGAATCTCCCGATTCAGTTGAGCAAATTTTGGGCAGCAACGGATTTGGCGGTCAGATTGAAAGGAATTCCGATGCGGGGAATTTCGGTTCGAACAAGATGTTCCCATCTATCACGGAATCGTTAGGCGCGGAAAACGACAACCGCAAGGGAATGTACGACAACGCCAGACAAATAACATCCACTCCACGCGGCAACTTAGGAAATTTGATGGACATGAATTATTAAAAAATACCGTGAAAAACGAAGCGCGTTTTTCACGGTATTTTTTATTTGGAAAATCCTTCGGGATGAGCCTGATGAAACGTCCAAGCGGTTTTTATAATTTCACCCACATCGGTGAACTTCGGTTTCCAGTTTAAAATCTTCCTCGCCTTCTCGCTTGAAGCGATTAAAACCGCCGGATCACCCGCTCTTCTCTCCCCTGTTTTAACGGGAATTTCTTTCCCTGTAACGACTTTTGCCGCTTCTATCATCTCTTTGACGGAAAAGCCTTTGCCGTTCCCCAAATTCATAATCTCGCTTTTACCGCCGTTTCGCAGATGGTTTAAAGCTAAAATATGCGCGTCTGCAAGGTCTAACACATGAATGTAGTCGCGTATGCAGGAACCGTCTTTGGTGTCATAATCTTCGCCGAAAACTGTTATGGCGTCCCGCCTTTTCAGGGCCGTTTGCAATATGAGGGGAATAAGGTGAGTTTCGGGGTTATGGTCCTCGCCTATGATTCCGCTCTCTATCGCGCCTGCGGCGTTGAAATAGCGAAGCGACACATACCTAATATTATGCGCCTTCTCAACCCATTTCATCATCTTTTCCATAGCGAGCTTTGTTTCGCCGTAAGTGTTGGTCGGATTAGTTTCGTCCGTTTCGACTATGGGAATGTTTTTAGGTTCGCCGTAAACGGCAGCGGTTGATGAAAACACTATCTTGTCTATATTGAATTTCACAAGAGCAGATAATAGGGTTTCCATACCGTGTACATTGTTGTTATAATATTTAAGGGGATTGGTCATGCTTTCGCCCACAAGGGAATTAGCGGCAAAATGAATTACGGCTTCCACTTTTTCGGCGTTAAAAAGTTTTTCCAAAAAATTAGCGTCACGCACATCGCCCTTATAAAA
>JAFXOC010000231.1 GCA_017529085.1 Selenomonadaceae bacterium
CGGCGACATATTGTCCGAGCGCGCCTATGATAACCCCCGCTTCAATTTCTGCGGAAAGCTGCGCGGCAAAAGCTAAAATACCGACGGGCAACGCCCAAATTAAAGCGCGAATAAGAGTAAACAACAGCTCTTGCGCCCCGAAGATGCCCGATAAGAGCGTTTCGCGATTTTTTGTCTTAGGCATAAATGCAAGCCCAAGACCTAATGCCGCCGCTATAATGAGCACCGAAAGCACATTGCCGGAAATAATCGGAGCCAAAATGTTGTTTGGAATTACAGAAAGAAAATGGTCATAATAGGAAAGATCGCTGAGTTTGCCGGGAACATTTTCCGCGCCTTGGCCGATAAGGTCAATGGGGAGCGTCGCGGGCGAAATCCAGAGATAGAGCGTAAGCCCCACCGCCGCCGCCGAAATCGTCGTAAGCAATGTATAAAACACGGTATGAGCGAAAATGCGTCCTACATTTTTCTGCGCGCCAAGTGTTGAAAGAGTGGTTATGATTGCAAGAGCGATGGTGGGGATAGCTACGAATTGGAAAAGGCGTGTAAAAACCGTAGCGATAAAATTAAAAAGCTCATTAAGCGCGGAATTTCCAGCAAGTCCTAAAACCATGCCGGCAACCAACGCGCCAATCCATAAAATTATTTGCTTCTTTTGGAAAGCGGGCGAACTGTTTTTCAAAGCGTCCGCTGCTGTCTGTTCAACTTCCTTATTGTTTGACATCTACATTCCTCCCACAAATTATGGTAAACGCCATTAAATTTTGTGATTTGCTTCCCCGCCCTTCGGGCGGGGAAGCAAACTCAAGTAAAAATATTTTTTGCGTTCACTATAAATTCACAGCTTTGCCAACGATTGTTCAAAATCTTCTTTTAGGTCTTCGATATCTTCTATACCTACCGCAACCCTTACCAAGTCTTCCGTTATGCCGGAAGCGGCTTTTTCCTCATCGTCCGCATGAAGAAATATGGTTGACCACGGGTGAATAACCAGCGTCCTAGCGTCGCCGATATTTGACACGTTAAGCGCAAGTTTAAGCCCGTCGATAAACTTAAAGGCGTTTTCCATGCTGCCCGCTTTAAGCGTAAACATCAACCCGTAACGCCCTTGAAATTGACGTTTGGCAAGCTCATAATCCGGATGCGACAAAAGTCCGGGATACGAAATTTTGACTTTCTTATTATAGGATAAATATTCGGCCAATGCAAGAGCATTGTCTGTGGCTCTTTCCATTCTAAGCGCGAGGGTGTCAAGCCCGATACTCGTTAAATGGGCGTTAAAAGGAGACAGAGCGCTTCCAAAATCAGCGGCCATTCGAGCGCGGAGTCTGGCAAGATACATCAAAGGTCCGAATTTTTCAAACTCTCTAAGTTTAGGAAATTTATCCAAATTCCACACCGCGCTATTTCCTACTATTACGATGCCGCCAATGGAATTGCCGTTGCCGTTTAGAGCTTTTGACGCGGAATGAATAACCACGTCCGCGCCCAGTTCCAACGGTCTTATCATAAACGGCGTCGTTACGGTGTTGTCGACAAAGAGCGGTAAATTATTATTATGAGCCAAATCCGACAGCACTTTTATATCCGCAACATCAAGTTTGGGATTGCCTATTGTTTCCGTGTAGACAAGTTTGGTTTTTTCGGTTATACATTAGGCAAAATCCTTCGCTTTGTTAGATTTAGCGAAACGAACCGTAGTACGGGTTCGCCGTCGTTTAGACGCACTTTTAAAATTTGCCCGTCCTCCATATCTTCAAGGGTTATCTTTGTCTTGACAAAGGTTATTGGGCAAGTTAAATCCGTTATATCAATAAATTCGTCTTCTTTAATATTCACGCTATCACCAACTCCTCCTTAGTTACGTTTTTATCCGCGTCAATTTTAAAACTGTTAAGCGCAGGCTCGTTTTTTTCCAAAGACAGAATGAGGTAACTGGACGCGCTGTCGTAAGCGAGGCGTTTGTCTTCCCCCGTGCGAATAAGTAAAATGTTGGTTTTTCCGCTTTGACTTTTCGGCTCTTTCAATCCGTCAACCAATAATTTGTTGGTGGGAATAATGGGAATCCCGCGCCAAGTTATGAAAGTGCCGCCTACAAGATTAGCTGTAACGGGCGGCACGCCGCGCTTTGTGCATTCGCGCTCAAAAGCGGCGATAGCCCTTGGATGCGCCAAAAAGAAAGACGGCTCTTTCCAAACTTTTGTGATAAGCTCGTCCATATCGTCCGGCGTAGGCGCGCCGTTTCTCGTCTGTATGCGTTGGGAATCTGCGACGTTTTTTAGAAGTCCGTAATCGTCGTTGTTTATAATCTGACTCTCTTGACGCTCGCGAAGGCTCTCAAAAGCGAGCGCAAGCTGCTCTTTTGTCTGGCCGTAAGGCGCGCTGTATACGTCTTCAACCGCTGTGTTTACGTTTAAAATCGTAGAAATAGAGTTTAAAACATACTCGCGGGATTGTAATTCGTATTCAACGTAACCTTGCGGGATAATATCGGATTTTTTCTCCGAACTGCAAAGCACGTCAAGCGGAGTATCGCCCTCAACAACTTTGTTTACTATGAGAGAAAAGTTTACCCGTGAATAGTAACTCTCTATCACACACGACCGTGATTACCAATAAAAAAATGCTTGACAACAATCACATAATTATATATAATAAAGTTATATTTTATGACTCACTAGCTCAACTGGCAGAGCAACTGACTCTTAATCAGTAGGTTCACGGTTCGATTCCGTGGTGGGTCACCATTTCCTTGTTAAATAAGGACTTGTATCAGTTTTTTAGACTGGTATGAGTCCTTTTTTATTTATCTAAACCAAATAACCAAACCAAATGCAACAAACGAGATAAATACTCCGGGTATGGTGCAGAGAAAATTGATAGTTGTTTCGTAAGGTTTTACTAATCCATTTACTTTTTCGTCAATGTCTTTTATTGCTTTATCAAGATATTCCAAATGTTAGCGTACATTTAACATTACTATTCACGAGTAATACAACATAATGATGAGAGAGGTGAATTAGTGTTCCATTCATGGTCAACCTTTCCACCGCTTCGTGGTCCCCCTCCACTTTTAGATGTGGAAGCCGAAGAAAAGCTCTCCTGGCTTTACCGCATAATGGGCAGGAATGTTTCGACATGGCATTTGGAAGCAGAAATCTTCGCCGTATACACGGAGGGAAAAAATAACGTCGTTACGGTGAAATCTTTGCTTGAAATGATGTCCGTAGCCGATGAAGAAAAAGATTTTGATAGATTGGAGAAACTAATTATAACCTTTGATGATATTGGAATGAAGTATCGTGCCAATGAAGTAGTTTATTACAGAAATGTTCTGAAGTAAAAAGGGTGAACGACATGATTCTACGGTATAAATCCGAAAAAGTCATAAGCGATTTTATCCAACTGCTTCGCTATTATGCGAAAGGGTACATTTAAATCAAGCGTTTTGGCACCTATCAAATTGCCTCCAATGTTCGCCATACCGTCAGGCGCTATTTCTTCGTCGGTTTTGGCGTATAGCAGCAGTCCTCCGACATATCCCGTCAAATTTGTATCTTGATTTTTTACATAAGAATAAATTTGGTACATATTCCCGGAATGAATGGTGTACTTGTCAAACTGCTTTTGAAGGGATTTTCCGTAATATTTGGCGTCTATAATTAGAATAATATCTCCCAATCGCAGCGTTATATCGGTCTGCATAACAGGGAGAAAGCGAACCAAAGAAGTGTCGGTATCTCCAATAATATCCCACTTGACTTGCGCCGCCTTAACCTCCGACAAATATGTATGATGTTCTCTGTAATATTCTAGTATAAACTTCTCATACAATCGAGCCATGTGCTTATCCGCAAAAGACACAACTTTGTAATCGCCGTTCTCTGTTGTCTGAAGCATCCCGTCAAGGACAAAATAGCAAATATTCATCAACAACTCATAACTGCGATTGTTGCGTTGGTATTGAAGCCGATCCCATTGAATGGAGGCAGGCGTAATTTTCTCGTCCGCAAAAATAGCTGTGACCTATTTGAAAACCTTGCCCCAAAGACTTGTCCTCCAGGATGTCCTTATTAAGCTGTTTAATTTGTTTGATAAGCTCTTTGAAAGTATCATTACCAAAGGATTCATAATACTTTACAAAACCATCGAAATTGAATCCCGGCTCCATATCGAAGAAGCTGAATCGTCGTCTGAGCGCATAATCTATCATGGCTAGACTACGATCCGCCGTATTCATCATACCGATAATATACAGATTTTCCGGCACAGAAAAGAGCATACCGCTATATGCCAGCGTTACTTTTGTGCCGCGATAGTCCTTATCAATCAGCATAAGAAGTTCTCCGAAAATTTTGCTCATATTGCCTCGATTGATTTCGTCTATGATGAAGAAATACGGCTGATTGGGATGATTTGCCGCATTTTGGCAGAATCGGTAAAAGATGCCGTCTGTCAGTTTAAAATCTGCGCCGTCGGGTCGATAACCCATAACAAAATCTTCGTATGAATAATTCTGGTGAAATTGCACCGTTTCTATTCTGGAATCGTCCACTTCGCCCATGACAACATAGGCCAACTTTCGCGCGGTAAAAGTCTTACCGACACCGGGCGCTCCCTGCAAGATGATATTCTTCTTGTTTTTCAACAGAGCGACCAGAACCTTAAAACGCTCTTCCGTCATATAAACTTTACTCAAAAAATCATCTTTTGTATATCGGGGTTTGGAAACATTCGTTTCACGAAGCGGATTTTCCTCTCGTATGATATCCATTATGAAATTGTATTCGCCATCGGTTAATTTGAAAATACTTCCGTTTGGCTGCACAAAAAATTCCATTTTGCCGAGTTCCGGCGCATCCTTCAAAGTAGCGTATTCAATAGGCGTTGACAGCCCTTCGATCTTTTCAAAATAAATTGCCTTCCCGTCGTTTTCTTGAGTGATACGTCCAATTGCCACAACCTTCTTTACAGGATTAGCTTCATAACAGATAATGATGTCTCCTGCCTTTGCGTCTATAAAATTCTGAAATACTTTGCGTTTATTTCCGTTTTCGTTGTAAAGGGTATAGCTTTGCTCTTCACCGATTTTTAAATCCAAAAAACTCCATATTTTGGGATTGGCAGTTAACCACCAAAAATTGTTTGCCTGCTTACCATTTTCGGCTTTGGCATAAAGTTCTATATCGTCTAAATTGACCTGTTCGAGCGCCCTGCTTAATTCGTCGCGGAGTTTCCACAGAAAAACCCCATCGTCATCTTTGTTTGCCGTTTTCCCAAGGAAGAGGATAGGCCACCACCGCTCTTCACCGGGACGAATTTCCACCATCGGCAACCCTTTCGCTTCCGCTATGCGCTTTGCGAGAGAAGATGCGCCGGCATTGTAAAAATTGACAGATTCTCCGTATTTTACGGCGAGTTGAGAGCAAGTCGCCTGTCCTCCATAGTCTTTGATTCGTTTCACTATCTGAAGACTTCCCTTGGTAAAAATCGAATTATCTCTTAAAAGTTCCAACCAATCTTCCATGAATATTGGGGATTCATAGTTATCAGGCATCCATCCCTCACCGGATTGTTCCTTTTTCATTTCATTTAGGTAATAACTACCGATATAGTGAATGAAATCGCAGGTTAAAGTTATATGTGCAGGATCAAGATAACAATTTGGCGTAAGAGAACTTTGAACAAGTTCCAACAGACTGTCATCCTCGGCAATTTTTCGGCAAATTTCATCGCACATCTTGAACCCGTCAAGCATAGTATCCACAGAGCCGTCACGCCTTGGAATATAATCCGCAGCCAAATGTATCGACGTTTCTTTATAAAGACCGTATTTGTAAATGTAATACTTATCCGGGAACATTAGCCAAAGATACACGCTTATGGAGTTTGTATTTTGATAATGCTGACGCCAAGTTCCATCGTCATATTTGCTTCTAATAGACTCGGCGGCGTTTTGAAACGCTTTTACTCGCAAATAAACATCTTGGACTTCGTCGGCAAGATTACGGAACATATCTCGCACGCCTTCGTCATCGGCTTTGGCAAAATTGATAATCATAGCGCGAGGATAATTATACCCGGAGGCGAGCAGATTCGCTGTCTTGGAGGTCGCTTGCTCAAACATTGCGCCGAAATTCTCCGCGTCGATATTCCAGTTGTCCTGAAAGTGCTTGACTGCTTCCCATTTATATTTCTCGTTTTTCCATATAACGGGAAAACCGGCTTTATACTTTGTCAATATTGCGTTCAGCATTTCCTCATTAATCATAACAATTCATCTCCTGCGCTAATAATCGGGCATATTGTCACCATTTCTGTTTTGCAAGCGACAGACACATTTTCATAAGTTCCGCCACACAAGCGGCTTCTGTCATATCCTTTACGGAAAATCCGTAATATGCCATAACCGCTCTGTCGTACGACATATTCCGTTTCTTGCAAGTCTTGACTTAACCTTCACTAGAAACTAAAGTCGATAGGCTTCTTGCAGTAAATTTTCCAGCTTTATAATTTCGGATACGAGCGTCTATGAAGGAGGCGCGACCTAATTTTACCTTTTCCAAAAAAATGTAAAGTTTTTCGGCTGGGCTATGCCGTAAATATCTCGAAGAAGCGAGAGCCAAAATGGTTGCGTCACGTCTTGCGCCTTTCCATGTTTCGTATACCGCTCAATTCGACATAGCGGGCGAAATTTCCTTTTTTAGAACGGAACTTTTGAAAGAATGACGAACGCTTGGCTGATGTGAAACCGGGAAAGCAAAAATTACAAGTTTTTTTCAGGTTTTTGCATAAAATAAAAAAAAAGATTGACAACGATGAAACTTTTCTCTATAATAACAAAAGTCAGCTACACAACTTGGTTGCGACTAAGAGAGTTGTCTGATGAAGGTTCACTAGCTCAGTCGGTAGAGCACCTGACTTTTAATCAGGGTGTCCCGGGTTCGAATCCCGGGTGAGCCACCATGGCGCGTTGGTCAAGTGGTCTAAGACACCGCCCTTTCACGGCGGTAACACGGGTTCAAATCCCGTACGCGTCACCACGGCCCGGTAGTTTAGTTGGTTAGAATGCCGCCCGGTCACGGCGGAGGTCAGGGGTTCAAGCCCCCTTCGGGTCGCCATTTTGCCTCGGTAGCTCAGTTGGTAGAGCAGGGGAC
>JAFXOC010000232.1 GCA_017529085.1 Selenomonadaceae bacterium
AAGAAAGAAGCAAAGAAAAAGAAAGAGAAAAAACTTTAATAATTGGGTTTAGCTCTACATGACAGTTCGACTCTAAAACCAATAAAATGGGAGTCCAGAGGGGCGAAGCTCCTTTGGCGGGGTGCAGGGGCAGCGCCCCTGCCTGGTTTGGGCGGAGCCCAACAAACAAAGGAAGGAGGATGTTTATGGAAGCGTTAGAACTTTCCAGGTGGCAGTTTGCTATTACTACGGTTTACCATTTCTTTTTCGTGCCGGTGACGCTGGGGCTGTCAATATTTACGGCGCTCTTGGAAACCTGTTTTGTGATTACGAAGCATGAGAAGTGGAAACCAGTTTGTAAGAAATTGACAAAGTTTTTCGGGACGCTGTTCTTGATAAACTTTGCGATGGGCGTTGTAACGGGGATAGTGCAGGAATTCCATTTCGGGATGAATTGGTCGGAGTATTCAAGGTTCATGGGGGATATTTTCGGCGCGCCTTTGGCTTTGGAGGCGCTTACTGCGTTCTTCTTGGAATCGACGTTCTTGGGAATTTGGATGTTCGGTTGGGATAAGCTTTCGCCTAAGTTGCACTTGGCGACGATTTGGCTTGTTGCGATAGGAAGTAATTTGTCGGCGTTTTGGATATTGGTGGCAAATTCCTTTATGCAGCACCCCGTCGGATATGCGCTGATGAACGGCAGGGCGGAGATGGCGAATTTCACGGCGCTTGTTACCAATCCTTATGTTGTGGGGGAATATTCCCACGCTCTTTTTGCGGGAATAGCTACGAGCGGTTTTGTGGTTTTGGCGGTCAGCGCATGGAAGATTTTGCACGACGAAGTATCTAGGGCGGCTTTTGAAACCACGTTAAAAGCCGGCGCAGTCTTTATGCTTATCGGTCTTTTCGGCGTAATGGGTTCCGGACATTTGCACACTCAGTATATGCTAAAGGCAAATCCCATGAAACTTTCGTCTATGGAGGCTCTTTGGGAAACGGAAAATCCTGCGCCTTTTGCGATTGTTGCGAAGATAAATCAAGAGGAAAAGAAGAACGATTTTGAGATAGCCGTGCCGGGAGTTTTCTCTTTTATGCTTTACAATAAGCCCGAAGGAGAGGTTAAGGGCATAAACGAGTTGCAGAAGATTAACGAAGCGACTTACGGCGAGGGAAATTACATTCCCGATGTTGCGGGGCTTTTCTGGAGCTTTAGGGCAATGGTGGGCGCAGGCGGTTTTATGATGTTTGTGGCGGGCGTTACCTTGCTTTTGGCTTGGAAAGGTTGGATTAAAAAATTTCCTTGCGTTTTAAAGGCGATTCCTTTCCTATTGCCCGCAGCTTACGTTGCAAATTCGGCGGGTTGGTACGTAGCGGAAGGCGGTCGCCAGCCTTGGATCGTGGTGGGCTTGCAAAAGACGGCGGACGCTGTTTCTCCTAATTTGACGGGCGGTGAGGTTCTCTTGACAACCGTCGGGTTCACCCTTGTCTATCTCGTATTGGCTGTTCTCGCTCTTTATGCGGCGTTTCGCTTTATAAAGAATACGACTGTTGCGGAAGGGAGCGATGCGTAATGGAACTGACCATATTTTGGTTCATACTGATAACGGTGCTTTTCACGGGATTTTTCATCCTTGAAGGCTTCGATTACGGCGTTGGAACGCTCCTTCCTTTTATGGGCGACGACGATAGCGACAGGCGCATGGTGCTTCGTACGATAGCTCCCGTTTGGGACGGCAACGAAGTTTGGATGATTACGGCGGGCGGCGCGCTTTTTGCGGCGTTTCCCCATGTGTACGCCACAATGTTCAGCGCATTTTACCTTGCGTTGTTTTTGATGCTCTTAGCGTTGATTTTGAGGGGAGTGGCGTTTGAACTTCGCAGCCGTCACGAAAGCGCGTCTTGGCGCAAAGGTTTTGATTGCGCGATTTTCTTCGGAAGTTTTTTGCCCGCAATTCTCTGGGGCGTTGCCGTTGCGGATTTGATAGGCGGTCTTCCCATAAACGACAAGATGATTTACGAGGGCAACTTTTTCAATCTGCTTAATCCCCATTCCGTTTTGGGCGGTATAGCGTTTCTTCTTGTGTTTACCTATCACGGCGCGTCTTTTTTGACTATTCGTCTAAAGGAGCAGCATCTTTTGGAGAAAGCCAAAAGCATTGCAAATAAAGTGGGCGTTGCCGCTATTGTCGCCTTTGTCTTGTTTGGGGCGGCTACAGTTGCCATGACCGATTTTGGGGAAAGCGCATTAGCGACGCTTATTCTTGCGGTTGCGGCTGTGGCTTTTGTCGCGGGATTTTCGGCTATGCGAAAAGGGTGCGGCAAATGCAGCTTTATAATGAGTTCTGCGGCAATCGGGCTTATGACCGTAGCTTTCTTTACGGCGCTCTTCCCAAGGCTTATGGTGTCAAGCTTAAATCCGGCATTTAGCCTTACGATTTTTAACGCCGCTTCTACGGATTACACGTTGTCGATTATGACAAAGGCGGCTCTCTTATTAGTGCCGATTGTGCTTTTGTACCAAGGTTTTACATATTATATATTCAGGAAAAGGGTCTCAAGAGAGGATTTGGGAGAACATTGAGGATTAGTTCCCTGTTTAAACGGCATAAAAGCGAAATTTGGCGTTCTTTCGCATATTCGACGTTAAACGCCGCGGGAATTTTGCTGTTTGCCGGCGCTCTTTCCACTCTTATAAACTCGTTTGTCGAAAAACAAGAATTTAGCGGAGCAGCGTCATGTCTTTTGGCGCTGCTCTTTGCTATGCTTTTGAAAACTACAGCGAACTATATGCTTGAAAGCTCCGTGGTAAAATTTTCGTCAAAAATCGCCGTGATGTTGCGGGAAAAATTGCATGAAGCGTTTATGGGGGACAAAAAAACCGTAAAAAACCCGGACAGTATTTTAATTGAAGGCGTCGAGGCTGTTCGAGAGGGTATAGAAACGACTGTTCCCATAATATCGGGACTGATAATTCACCTGCCTGTGATTTTTTTATGCGCATTATTTTTCGACGCAAAAACCGCAGTTATAATGCTCGTCACCCTTCCCGCAGCGCCGATTTTGCTTTATCTTATAGGAAGCGTTACAAAGGCTAAAAATGAAAAACGGTGGAAGGAACTTTTTAATTTACAGGAAAAATTTGCAGAAATTTTAAAATGCATAATAACGATAAAAATTTTCCGAGCCGAAGAAGATCAAAGAGAGCGGTTGAAAAAAATCTCGTCGGAATTTTCGTCGGCCTCGCTCGACGTATTAAAAACAGCGTTTGTTTCGTCTTTTGCCATAGAGCTTGCGACTACTCTCTCAATCGCTATAATAGCCGTAACCTTGGGATTTAGACTCCTTGAAAGCACCGTATCCTTTCAAAGAGCCTTCTTTATACTTTTAACCCTTCCGTTTTTCTATCAGCCCATTCGTCAAAGCGGACTCGCTTTTCATTCGTTTATGAACGCAAAAACCGCTTGGGCGGAGATAAAGCCATACTTTGACAATCAAACTACTGAAGAAATAACGCGAAAACATGAAAAAATCAAACATCCTCCAACATTGACGGTTAAAAATTTAACCGTACGTCCAATTTTAAAAGATATATCCTTTAAATTGCCCGCAAATTCCGTTACATTGCTCTTAGGCGAGAGCGGTTCGGGGAAAACCACGCTTTTAAACGCCATAGCGAACATGATTAATGAAAACATCGTAGGAGAAATAACGGGAGAAATTTTAATCGAGGAATATCCCGTTAATAAAATAGCCCCGGAAAATATTTCTCGGCATATCGCCTACGCCCCGCAATCGCCGCATATTTTTAACGCATCTTTAAGGGATAACATAACGCTTTTCACAGATTGTTCAGAGGAGAGAATCATCGAAGCCTTGAAAATGTCCATGCTTTACGATTGGTTTAAGAATTTACCCGGAAAAACCATCGAAGAAAAATTGCAAACAATTTTGGGAGAAAACGGCGTAGCCTTAAGCGCAGGAGAAAGAAGGCGGTTGGGACTTGCCAGAGCCATATTTTTAAATTCGCCCTTGTTACTCTTGGACGAAGTGACAGCGGGACTTGACGAAGCCACCGAAGAAAAAATTTTGGATAATCTTAGTATCATAGCTTTTGGAAAAACCGTGCTTTTCGCCACTCACAGAGAGAAGGCGATAGAGAGATTTAAAAGAAAAATCGTATTGGACGGCGGGATGTTATGGGAGAAATAATACGGTTTACCCGAAAAAGAAGAATGGATAGCCACTCATTTTATATGTTAAAAAAAAATCATTCCAAACGGGAGAATACTCATGATGCGTTTTAATTCCACGAACAGAATCATCTTACCTTTAACGGCGGCGCTAGTCACAAGCGGCATTTTGCTTGCCGTATTTTCGCGCCTTGCTATTGCTCCTTTCGGAGATAGGACTCTTGCGATAGACGATGCTTATATACAGTATTTGGATTTTTTCTCGTATCTGGAACGATTATTAACGGGAGACGCAAGTTATGCGTTTAGTTTTCAAAAAGGTATTGGCGGCAATGTTTGGGCGGTGATAAGCTACTATCTTTTATCGCCCTTAAATTTGTTTTTGCCTATTTTTAATCACGACCTTCAATTTTTTTATAATTTTTTAGTCTTGGCAAAACTTTCGATTGCCGCCGCCACCATGGCGTTTTATTTGGAGTATAGGTTTAATTCTCTTAATAAACCGATGATTCTCGCCTTTGCCGTAAGTTTTGGTCTTATGCAGTATAACTTGGAACAAGCACGAAACATTATGTGGCTGGACAGCGTCTATATGTTTCCCCTACTCCTTGCCTCTATTCACTATATGCGAATGAGCGGACGGATGTTTTCATTCGCCCTGCTTTCGGGTCTGACAATTATATTTAACTGGTATTCTGCGCTTTACACTCTGTTATTTGTTTGGATTTTTGCGCTCTTTGAAACATTATTTATTTTTTCATCGGAAGAAAATAGCCTCGCCCAAAATTTTAAATTAGGATTGCCCTATATCGTAAAAGTAACCTTAGGAATTATGCTTGGCATCGGTCTTTCTGCCTTTGTCCTTTTTCCGACATTTGCCGCGCTGTCAGATGGACGCGGAAAAATCGATGCGGATGCCCTCGCCTTTACCTTCGCCCTTCCGTTTAATCTTGTTTTGGGGCTGGTTCACGGCGTTGACAGCCATAACAGACAAGCCGCTCTTTATATTGGCGACCTTGCGGTTGCGGGGTTCTTCTCATTTTTTATGGTTAAAAACGGCAGATTGTTAAAGGGCGGCATCGTTCTCGCCGTTTTTGTATGGCTCATGCTTTATTTTAAGCCGTTTTTCTTTATATTTTCACTATTAAAAGACGCTTCAAGTTATTGGTATCGTTACGGTTTTTTGGCAAGTTTTCTGATACTTTACATCGCCGTTTTATTTTTCTCAAACTATAAAAACGTCAAAACAGACCATTTTAGAAAATTGATTCTAATACACGTCTTCCCTTTTATATGTTTGATTGTGGAGACTGTAAAACCGCTTACTTCGGCTGAAAATCTTTTAATAACCTTAATTACATACGCAATTATAATGTTTTGGTTGCACGCGCCTCTCGAAACAAAAGCAAAAAACGTAGCAGGCGCGTTAGTGGCTCTTTCGGTATGCTTCGGTTTGGTTTATCATACGTATACGGCGTTTGATCGCTATGCGCAAGGCGGACAAAGAGCCAGAACCGAGTATATGACAAGAGAACGGGAACTTGCCAATAACGCATTAATTCCACCAAAAACGGAATTTTTTCGCGTAAATATGACTCGCCCGTTTAATTCATCGCCCGAATTGCCCATAACCGCTAATTACAACGAGGGACTAGCGTTTGGCTATAATTCCATAGCATCTTACACGTCAAGTCCGAGAGATGATGAACGAGAATTTTTAAATAAATTGGGATATAAACGTATCGGCGATAACATGAACACGGTAAATTTACCGATTTTACCCGCCGATACTTTGTTAGGCGTTCGATACGAACTTGCAAATATCGAAGTCGAAGGTCTTCGGATAGACGAAAACTTCAAAGATAATAAAGTGTATAAAAATCACTTTACAATGCCGCTTGCCTTTTTATTATCTTGCAATGAGCTTTCACCTGTTAACTATGCAAACAACCCTTTTGAATATACCAATAACCTTTATGAAGAGCTTTTTCATTTAAAGCGTCCCGTTTACGAGTCTGTTTCACATATCGAAGATATAGATGAAAATCGTCGAAAAGGTGATATGAATCGTTACCACGAAACTTTAAAGAACCGTAACGGTAACGCTTTTGCGAAAAGTTCGCAAGCGTTCTTTTTAGACACGACTCAAACCGGAGCAATATACGGATATTTTGATATAGACGGTAGTCCGGGGCTTGTCGGGACAAACGATAAACTCTCTTATCTTGTATCAGATTGGCTTGGAGTTTCCGTATTTTATGTTCCCAAAAAGGACAATACTCGTATTTCGTTAAGTTTAAGGGACGATGTTAAAATTCCCGAACCTCAATTTTATCGAGTAAACGAAGATGTTTTAAAAGAAGCGTCAAAATATGCCGACCAAAACGCCGCCGTCGTTGAGCTATTTGAAGATAACCATATAATTTTACACGCTAATGCCAAAGGCGATTCACTCCTTTTTACCACAATTCCCAAAGATAAGGGGTGGAAAATTTTTGTAGACGACGAAAAAACTTACGGGCAGATTATAGAAGGCGTATTTATCGGCATACCGCTAAAACAGGGAGAACATAGGATAGAATTTATATATAAACTCCCCGGAAAAGAAGCCGGTATAATCTGCTCTTTGCTATCTCTTATAACCTTGTTGTACGTTTATTTATCGGCAAATTTAAATTTATTTTGCAGACAAAATGTAGGAAATTAAAAATGATACGCTTGATGTTATCAGGTATGGGCGGGGTATGTTATGCGGGAAATAATGTATCT
>JAFXOC010000233.1 GCA_017529085.1 Selenomonadaceae bacterium
TTATAAAAAAACCTTTCTACTTTTTAAATATCAACCATTATTACGACCCGTTGAAAAAATTTTTCAAACAAATGACTGATGAAGGTTTTTTGGAACAAGAATTTTACGATTCGATAATCTTTTTGCCTTCGGTGGAAGAATTAAAAAAACAAATAAAAGCTATAATGCAATAATTCGTGCAGTAATATTGTGCAAAAGTGTAAGTAAACGCATCAGGAAGTTCGGAGGGCGAGGGTCCTTTGGCATGGTAAAGGGGCGCTGAGCCTCTAAGTGTTTTGGCGCTTAGAGGCTTACATACCGTAAGGCTGCGCCTCTTGTGGGGTTTGGGGCTAAGCCCAAACAGAAATGGAGAGTGAAAAATGGAATCAATAGTAAAAGATATGGCGCTGGCACCTTCTGGGGAAGACAAGATAAATTGGGTAAAGAATTTTATGCCGGTGATGAGGGCAATAGATGAGGAATATTCTAAGACGAAGCCTTTTGCGGGTAAGACTATCGTTATAACGCTACATTTAGAGGCAAAGACAGCGTATATGGCGCAGGTTTTTATGCACGCAGGGGCAAAAGTGGCGGTGACGGGGAGCAATCCGCTTTCGACTCAAGACGATGTTGCGGCGGCGCTGGCAAAATCCGGGGTATATGTTTTTGCAACCCACGGATGCACAAGCGAAGAATACGATATGTATATAAACAAGGCTTTGGACTTGGAGCCTGATTTTGTGATGGACGACGGCGGCGATACTGTGCATATGCTCCATACTAAGCGCCGCGAGTTGTTGCCTAAAATTTTAGGCGGTTCGGAAGAAACCACTACGGGAGTAATTCGGCTTCGGGCGCTAGAGAAAGCGGGTAAGTTGGAATTTCCGATGATAGCCGCAAACGACGCTTATTGTAAATTCTTGTTTGACAACAGATACGGCACGGGACAGTCTACATGGGACGGTATTATGCGCACCACTAATCTTGTGATAAGCGGAAAGACCGTAGTTATAGCGGGTTACGGTTGGTGCGGCAAAGGCGGCGCAATGAGAGCCAAAGGACTTGGCGCTAATGTTGTCATCACGGAAGTTGACCCTATCAAGGCAATTGAAGCTGTGTTCGACGGTTTTAGAGTCATGCCTATGGACGAGGCGGCAAAGATCGGCGATATCTTTTTAACGCTGACCGGGGATAAGGACGTTATTGTCGACCGTCATTTTAAAGTGATGAAAGACGGCGCAATGATGGCAAATTCCGGGCATTTCGACGTTGAAATAAACATTCCTCAGCTTGAAGCCTTGAGCGTTTCTAGAAAAACCGTCAGAAACAATATTGAGGAGTTTAAACAAAAGGACGGCAGAAAACTCTATCTCTTGGCGGAAGGTCGCCTCGTAAATTTGGCGGCGGGCGACGGGCATCCCGCAGAGATAATGGATTTATCATTTGCAGTGCAATTTTTCTCGGCGCTTCACATCGTGACCCACTATAAAGAGCTCTCTAAAGGCGTACATTTGATGCCAGAAGAGATAAACACAAAGATAGCCGAAATGAAACTCGCATCAATCGGCGTTACCATCGACAAGTTGACGGAAGAACAGGCTAAGTATTTGGCGTTGAATTAAAAATTTTTCTTTCTCTTTTCTTTGTTACTTTCTTTTCTCTTTCTTTTTTACAAAAAATAAAGAGAAAAGAAAGTAAAGGAAGATTAATTAGTTTTTTCGTGAAAGGCAACCATGAACATACTAATAAAAAATGTCGCGGCTTTTTTGCCTACGGGGGAAGTTGCGACAAAGAACATATTTATAGAGAGAAACAAAATCGCAGGGATTTACGATGCGCTTCCCGTAGATTTTAAGGTTGATACCATAATAGACGGGACGGGTAAATTCGCCGTTCCCGGGCTTATTAACGCCCATACACACGCTTCCATGACTTTGCTCCGAAGTTATGCGGACGATATGGCGCTTATGCCTTGGCTTACTGAAAAAATTTGGCCGGTTGAAGATAAGATGACGGCGGACGATCTTTATTGGGGCGCTATGCTTGCCGCTATTGAGATGATAAAGTCGGGTACAACGGCTTTTGCCGATATGTATGGACCTTTTGTTGACAGCATAGCTAAAGCCGTTATAGATTCAGGACTCCGCGCATCTCTTGCAAGGGGTATTGTGGCGGTTGCTCCCGGCGCATACGAAAAACTTGAGGATAGCGTAAGGCTTTACAATACTTATAATAATGCGGAGAATGGGCGGTTGACCGTGATGCTGAGTCCCCATTCCCTTTATACTTGCCCGCCTGAGTTCTTGAAAAAAATGGCGGATACCGCGAGCAAAATCGGCGCAGAAATTCATACCCACATGTCGGAGACGGAGGTGGAAGTGAGCGATTGCCTGAAAAATTACGGTAAACGCCCCTTTGCCCATGTGGAGTCAACGGGAATTTTCGACAATGGAACCCTTGCCGCTCACGGTGTGCATTTAAACGATGAAGATATCGAAATTATCAAGAAACATAATATTCGTATCGTACATAATCCTGGCAGCAATTTAAAACTTGCGTCGGGAATTGCGCCGGTTACAAGACTTTTAAACGAGGGAGTAACCGTCGCTCTGGGTACTGACGGGGCGTCCAGCAACAATAATTTGGATATGCTTGAGGAAATGCGGCTTGCTGCGCTTTTGGGCAAGGTTGAAAGCAAAAATCCCGAAGCCGTGCCGGCGCTTACCGCAATTAAAATGGCAACGGAAAACGGAGCCGTTGCCGCAGGATTAAAAGACGTGGGCAAGCTTGAAGCGGGTTATAAAGCCGATATTACGCTTTACGATATGAGAGGCGCAAATTGGCGGCCAAGGTTTAATCCTCTGTCGCTCTTGGTGTATTCCGCCAATGCGGGAGATACGGATACGGTCATCGTTGACGGGAAGATTTTAATGGATAATAAGAATCTCATGACCATTGACGAAGAAAGAGTTTATTTTGAAGTGGAAAAAGCGGTTGAAAGGTTAATAGGTTGATATGTGCCTTTCAAGACGGAAATTTTTGGAGCGCTCATTACGAGCGCTTCTGTTTTTGGGCATTGATTTTTTATTTCCCGATCACCTTCGACCCAGAGCGGAAGCCGCCGAAATATATTTTGACGGCTCGCATCCGCTTCAAGATTATCTTTTAAAACTTTCCGTATCTCACCTAAGAGCCGTAATTACCAAAGACCCCGCCCATGAAGCTATGCTTATGTGCCAA
>JAFXOC010000003.1 GCA_017529085.1 Selenomonadaceae bacterium
ATATTTTTAACAGAGAGGAATAGAATTTTTTTGTAAATATGTTATAATAACGGATAAAGGGGGCGGAACTTAAATGAATACAGCTTTAGCAAAAGATATAAGCTATTCGAAAGATAAAATCCGCTACGATGCCGCTTGTCGAAATGTTTTAGCAGACAAACACATTTTAGCGTGGATTTTGAAGGGGACGCTGACAGAATATAAGAACAGCACCATTGAAGAAATAATAAAATGTATCGAGCCGCCAGAAGTGGGAAGCGTAAGAGTTGAAGATACAAACGCGCCGGAGCGTGTTGTAGGAATTAGCGACAGCGACAAAGATTTATTTGAGGGCGATATTTTATACGATATTCGTTTTTCAGCGTCAACGAAAGACACGCTATCTAATTTAATCATAAACATAGAAGAGCAAAACGATTTTTATCCCGGTTATCCTATATTAAAAAGAGCAACATATTACTGTGGGCGTATGATTTCAGCGCAAAACGGTACAATATTTTCGGGTCAAGATTACGGCAAGCTCCGAAAAGTCGTGTCTATTTGGATTTGTCCTAATCCGCCTAAGAAACAAGAATACACAATACTCCGATACGCGACTAAAGAGGAACAAGTTATAGGAGAGTCAAAACGCCCTGTTTCAGAATATGACTTAACGAGTATTATTCTGATAAATTTAGGGAATCCTATGGAAAGAAAAGAAAACGATGTGCTGAGGTTACTTTCGGTACTACTCTCTACTAATGTAGAGCCAAAAGAAAAGAAGGGAATATTAGAGGATAGTTTTAAAATCCCGATGTCCGCTAAGATAAGTGAGGAGGTTATAAAAATGGGAAGTGTATTTGATGAGGCTGTAATGCGTGGTTATAACCGTGGTAAATTTGAAGCTAAAAGCGAAATGATTATAGAAATGCTTCGAGCAAATCAGCCAATAGAACTCATTACTAAATTCTCGAAATTAACAAAAGAGAAAATTGCTGAAATTGGTTTACAAAATGGGATTAAAATAAATCAATATTCGTCTTAAAAAAATTGTGCGCGTCGGTGGTCGCACTTCGTCTCCACCATCGACGCACACAAATTGTAAAGAGTATATATAAGCTTTGACGTTTTTTGCGTCAAGGCTTACTTTTTAGGCTGACTTCAATTACACCGCTTGCAATGCGTTTTTTGCAATGGAAATATTATAAAATAAATTTTCTCGCAGGGCAGAATTTTTAACTCGTAATTAAACAGGACTGTGAAAAAACTAATTTTGTTTTTTTCACAGTCCCTTTTTGTTTGCAAAAAATTTCAAAATTGTCCTGCCAGTACACCAAAAGCGTTTTTAAATCATGTATACTAAAATTGTGAGTTTCAATCAATATGGCTTTTTTTCATGGGTAGCGTTTGAAAAAATTTAAGAATAAGCGCGGCAACAGTTATAGTTAATATGCCCATTGAGTTTGTCGTATTTGAGAAATTTTAGGTGACGATGATGTGATGTTAGTTCTCTTTGTTGTTGACTGTATAGTTTCAATCGCTTATAATGTAAAAAAATTCAGTAAATTGTAAGGAGGGATCTTAATGAAAATCAAATTCAAAGAATTTAGGAAGACGCGAGATTTAAGTCAAGAGGAAGTGGCGAAGATATTGGGAGTCAATCGCACGGCAGTAGCAAAATGGGAAACGGGCGCGAACAGTCCAAGACTTGATAAATTGGTGGAGCTTGCGAAACTTTTTCGATGTACGGTGGACGAGTTGTTGGGTATTAAGTCTAAATGAAAATAAATTACAAACAACATAAAATAAATTTGTACGCCATTGTTGTTATGTGAACATTCATTGTATAAAACGCAACAGTCGTCGCATAGCGACAGCTTTTGCGTTTTAATAAATATTATATTTTTTATACTAGGAGGAATAGATATGGCAGTAAGTTTGCAAAAGGGTCAGAAAGTTGATTTAACCAAAGGAAACCCCGGACTTTCTAAGATTGTCGTCGGTCTTGGCTGGGATGTCAACAAGTATGACGGAGGCGCAGATTTTGATCTTGACGCGTCAGCTTTTCTTTTAACCGGCGCAGGCAAAGTGGCTTCCGACAACGATTTTGTGTTTTATGGGAATTTGAAACATTCATCCGGCAGCGTCACTCACCTTGGGGACAATCTCACAGGCGAAGGCGATGGCGACGATGAGCAAATTAAGGTTGATTTGGCAAGTGTTCCCGCTACCGTTGAAAAAATCGACTTTACTGTTACCATTTATGATGCGGATAACAGAAAACAAAATTTTGGTCAGGTTTCCAACGCATTTATCCGTATAGTGGATGAAAGTAACAACAAAGAGCTTATCCGTTACGATTTGGGGGAAGATTTTTCCGTAGAAACCGCTGTTGTGGTAGGCGAGCTTTACAGAAACAACGGCGAATGGAAATTTAACGCTATAGGTAGCGGATTTTCCGGCGGACTTGCGGCTCTTGGCAAAAACTTCGGCGTAAATGTATAACTAACGATAAATAGGGGCAATGGAAATCAATTCAATATTTCTGTTGCCCTATTGTTAAAGCGGTAGATTTATTGATTTAGGCAGAAATAAAAAGGAGCAAGATTATGGCAATAAATCTAACAAAAGGACAAAAAATAAACTTAGAGAAAAAAGACAGTTTGACAAACAGGGATTATTTAACGGATGGTTTGGATAATACAAGGAGGAAAACAAAATGGACACAATATTAGGATTATTTGTTTTTGCGTTGTTTGGAGTATATCTTTATGCGGGAGATAAAGCAAACTACTATTGCAAATATCATCTGCTCAATCAACGCGCTGAAATATATAGTGATACGGGCGATTATATAATGAATCGCATTATTTGGGCGTTTATCCTGGGCTGGGCTACTATCCCAATTGCTCTGTTACATTCGCATTTTTCTTCAAAACAATAATAATTTCCTACAACGGTAGCCGTAATTACAGTTTATTTTTTTCAAGCGCAATAGGAGGATATATTATGAGCAATGAGTATTATGTTCCCGACAATAACAACGATTGGCAAGCTATGTTTTTAAAAACCGACGGCAGGTTAAACCGATTGCGCTATTTAAAACGACAACTTATTTTATTAGGAATTTCAATTCTTCTTTTTATTTTGGTCATGGCAATCTGTGACAACGGTTATGGATTTCTCACAAAGCGCGGTGAGTTGCTAATCACCATTATTAATCTGTGCGGTTTCGGCGTTTCGTATTTTCTGGATGTGCGAAGACTTCACGATTTAAATAAAGACAACACTATTGCAGGCGTCATACTTGTTGCCGGCATAATTTCAAATTTCGATTCATTGGAAGGATTAACGGAAATTGGCGGTTTGGTAACGACTGTTGGAATGTTGTATTTGTTCTTTGCCCCGGGTACCGAAGGACCCAACAAATACGGTCCCGATCCTTTAGGTCCTACTTTGACGGCTGAGGCGGGCAACGCTGAACAGGCAACAAATCAAAATAACGCTTCAGATATTGTCGATGCAGTTTCAAATCTTACAGGCAATTCACAAAATAACCTCGTAGGCAATAATGGCGTAGGCAATTTAAATAACTTGCCAAATCCGGGAGTAAATCCGTCAAATTCTTCAAACACTAATGTTGATGCGGAAGATGATGGCTATGAGTCAAATGACGACG
>JAFXOC010000023.1 GCA_017529085.1 Selenomonadaceae bacterium
AAAATCTTTTCCTTTAAGTTCTCCCGCTTTTTCTTGCGTTTTTCTATAGCCTCTATTACGGCGGTCAGTTGCTCCATAGAGTGATACGCCGCCAAAAAATCGTATTTTGCCTGCGCCGTAAGGCTCGCCCCGCCAAGTTCCCCCGGCAACGCGCCCTCCTTAACAACCGCTTGAAATCTTTCCATTGTGGACATTTTAAGTTCAACTCCTATTTATTCTTTACGTTAATCTTTCTAGTTTCACCTTCTGAAATCCTCTTTACGCCAAAAATTTTTCTCCTTCAAGCAGGATTTTAAGACTTTTTCCAGAAATATTCCTTGAATCATAATTTATCATAATTTGAACATAATTTTCAATTTTACCGCAAAAATACAATAAACACTAAAACCAATCAATAAAGTTCAGACTGTAGACAAATCAATAAATATTGTGCTCTTCATGGCTCTCCTTCCACCGCTTCGTGGTCCCCCTCCCTCTAAGAGGGAGGCTTCACAAACTCCACTTTTGAGCCAAAATTTTAAATTGCCTCTTACCAAGCCCCCCTCCTAGAGGGGGGTAGGGGGGAGAGTCGGCGGAGGCAGTGGAGCACCGCAGATAACAATACTAAGTTTACATACAGATTCACAAGGATGTGATTGTGGTGAAAAGAGATATACTGCCGATGGATACTTGTCAAGGGTACAGGATACGACCGGGGTTTGTACTGCTTCCGGGGACAACGCTTTTGCCGGGCGGGGTTAATTTTACTTTTTACTCGAAAAATGCGACAAGTTGCGAGCTGGCGCTTTTTCACAGCGGCGAGAATAAGCCTTTCGCCATTATACCTTATGGGCAGAATTATAAGATTGGCAACGTGTATTCAATGTTCGTCTTTGATTTGGATATAGACGACGTCGAATATGGGTTTAGATTGGACGGAGAGTGGGCGCCCGAACGGGGACAGCTCTTTGATAAGAACAGAACTCTTTTAGACCCCAGAGCCTTTATTGTAAGCGGCAGGGAAGAATGGGGCAAGCTGCCGGATATGGATAATCCTTTTCAACTCCGCGGAAGAGTTGCAAGGAGAGAATTTGATTGGGGTTATGACCTGCCTTTAAAGACGCCTTACAACGAACTTATCATATACGAAGCCCATGTAAGAGGATTTACCAAGGATGAGTCCTCAGGCGTTTATGATAAGGGAACGTATAAGGGAATGGCGGATAAGATTCCCTATTTGAAGGATTTGGGTATAACAGCCGTGGAGCTTATGCCGATTTTTGAGTTCGACGAGTTCGACGGCATGAAGGAGCCGCGGAAAAGTCCCGACGGCAAACCGTTATATAATTATTGGGGTTATAACACCACGGGATTTTTTGCGCCGAAAGCGGGCTACGCCGCGTCCGGCAAAGTGCATGGGCAGACGGACGAGTTTAAGCTGCTGGTGAAAAAATTCCACGAAGCGGGGATAAAGGTTATATTGGACGTTGTGTTTAACCATACGGGGGAGGGCAACGAAGAAGGTCCCATTATCTCGTTTAAAGGTTTTGCCAACGACGAATATTATATATTGAATCAAGACGGCAGCTATAAAAACTTCAGCGGTTGCGGAAATACCATGAACTGCAATTTCCCGCTTGTCAGAAAAATCATAAGGGATTGCCTGAAATATTGGGTGGGCGAATATCATGTGGACGGTTTCCGCTTTGATTTGGCTTCGATTTTAAGTCGCAACAAGGACGGCAATCCGATAGAAGAGCCGCCGCTTTTGGAGGAAATAGCCGAAGACCCGGTATTGGCTGACGCTATCATCATAGCCGAAGCGTGGGACGCGGCGGGGCTTTATCAGGTGGGGCGTTTTCCCGCTTATGGCAGATGGGCGGAATGGAACGGGCGTTATCGGGACGATATGCGCCGTTTCCTAAAAGGCGACGCGGGATTTACCAAGTACGCAGCCGAACGGATGGCGGGTTCTGAGGATATGTATAATCGCAAGAGCCGCGGCGAATTCGCCTCCATTAACTTCATCACCTGTCACGACGGCTTTACGCTTAATGATTTATATTCTTACAACGTAAAGCATAACGACGCAAACGGTTGGAACGGCGCGGACGGTGGCAACGACAATTTCAGCTGGAACGCGGGCGTTGAAGGCGAGACCGATGACAAGGAGATAAACGCCCTAAGAGAGCGCCTGAAGAAGAACGCTATAGCAACGCTCCTGCTAAGCCGCGGTATTCCTATGCTGTTGGCGGGCGACGAATTTTCAAACACCCAATACGGCAACAACAACCCCTATTGTCAGGACAACGAAATTTCTTGGCTTAATTGGGATGATTTGGAGAAGCACAGGGAGCTTTTCAATTTCACAAAGAGCATGATAGCCTTTAGAAAGTCGCATCCTGTGTTGAAGAATATGTCAATGGGCACGCCGAAAGGCTATCCGCCCATAAGCCTCCACGGAACGGACGCATGGAAATTTGACGAGAGCGAAGAAAACAGGGTGCTTGGGGTGCTTTATGCGGGGGAACTGGCGACTCATGCGGATTTCATCTATGTGGGGATGAATATGCACTGGGAAGAACATTCCGTATGGCTTCCCGATTTACCCGAAAACTTCCGATGGGAGATAGTGGCGGACACGAGCCGCGAAAAGGATTCCTTCTTTAAGAAACGCAAAAAAGCGTACATGGGCGCGCCTCAAAAAATAGGACCCCGCTCCCTTTTTATAGCGGTAGGCATTGAAAAATAAAAAATGCGGTCGCCTTTTGGCGATCGCATTTTGATTTCACAAATGAAATTTTCCGTGAAATTTTGTGATGAATTTCCTTATTCGTTTATTGCGTTTATGAAAGTTTTATGGTAAAATAAGTTTAAGCGGCGCTAAACGATGGCCCCCGCCCCCGAAAGGGGGTGACGTTGATGAACAGATATGAGTTTGTTTACTTATTAACTATTACGTTGATATGTCTAACGATTATCCTAGTAAAAAACTAAAAAGCCGTCGCTATTTTTAGCAGAACGACGGCTCCAACCTTAAACATAAAACTTTAGGGGGCAGGTCTCGTTAAACCGCCCAAAGCCTCGCCCAGCAAGCGGGGCTTTTCCTTATGCTTATAATACCACTATTTATTATAAATTTCAAGCTTATTTTTATTTATGAAGTCCGTGGATAGTATTAGAGGTTCTCTTGACAGCAATTTACTTTTTGGATAAAATAAAAAAGAGACGATCTGTTGGTGAAGGGGGTATTTCCATGAATATGCAAGAAGTGGTACGTTTGCTGACAGGATTACGCGATATGGGTTTGCCCGAGAAAGAAATTAACGATTTCTTGATGTATATTGGATCGGGCAATGATGTGTTTAGACCAAAATCAAAAGTAAAAGTTGCGGAAAATTAAACATAAAAAATGCGGTCGCTTTTTGCGATCGCATTTTTTATTTATGAAAGTATCTTGAAAAATCACACATAAGATGCTACAATATAACCGAAGATGAGCTGTCGACGTGTTCGCAACCTCTGTCGAAAGGAGGGGCAGCCCATGAGGAAGTACGAAGTCGCTATGCTTGTCATAGCCGTTGTACAGGTTCTGATTGGCGTTGCTTCTTTGCTGAAATAGCAACGCCAATCGTTTAAATTTGGTGTCCGACAGAAAGGGGTGAGAACAGCCAAGTCCGTCCCTTTCGAGGTAAAACTTATAACAGAGGGCGCGACGGAGCAAACGTCGACGGCTCTCTTTATTTACGTTTATTTTACCACTTTTAACTAAAAAAATCAAACAAAAAATATTGCTCGCGGTCTCATAAATTCGAAAATTTTTATGAAACATACCTCAAAAAAACTTCAAATTCTCAATCGCCGCCACGCGTTTTATCAAAGCTTCGCATTCCTGCTCGGCGGCGAATATTTCTTCTTGCCGGTCTAAGATTAAATTTCCCGGCAGCAAATACGAACTTCGTTTATCCGAAGGGTTTGGTTCTCTTTTCACATAGCCTTTTTTCTCAAGCTGTTGAACGGAGCGGGTGACTAAGGCTTTATCCACCGCCATGCGCTTGGTGATGGCGTCGCCCGTTATGCGGGGGTTGTTGAGGATAATTATAAGAACCCGCATTAAAAAAGGAGACAGACCGAAGCCCTCTCCTTTTTCGGCTAATAACTTGTCCGTTTTGCGAGCGAGAAAATTAATTTGTTCAAGCATTTAACAAAACCTCGCTGATAAAACCTTCCCGTACGCCGCCTTCACGATAGTATACCTCATCCACCCCTAAAGCGGAAAGAAGCGTAACGAGCATGGAAAATCCTACCATAAGAATATGTATACGATCGGGGACTTCCTTTAACAGTATAGATTTGTCCGCATCGGTTAAATTTCCGCCGAATCGCTCCAATAAGCCGCGAATATCGCGAATGGTCATGGAAAAGTTTACGGTTTCCTTCAATTTCATGCCGTCCAAAGCGGAAAGCAAAATCCTTGCGCCTTTCGCCGCGCCGCCTAAAGCTAAAGCGGATTTAGCCGTCACATTAATGTTCGCGTCGCGAAGCGCGCCCAATGTTTCCCCGTTTATCTTCTCCAATACGGAAACTTCGGGGAAAAATTCCGCGTCATACTTCTTTGAAAGCGAAACAGCGCCTATGGGCAGACTTTTTTCCATCAATATTATATTGTTGGAAAAAGACACAATTTCCGTCGAGCCGCCGCCTATGTCGATAAGAACGCCGGTTTTAACGGGCGATGTCTTGGTAACGCCAATGAACGCAAGTTCAGCCTCTTCCTTGCCGGATAAAATTCTGACGGAAAATCCCGTCTCTTTTTTTATCCTCGCAACGACATCGTCGCGGTTCTCCGCCATGCGAAAAGCCGCCGTGGCGAAGGCTGAGACATTTTCAATCTTGAACGCGGAGAGGAACAAGCGAAACTGCCGCAATACGGAAAGAAGGGCTAGAACGCCCTCCTCCGACATCACGTTATTTTTTACATACCCCGCAAGCCCCAAGGCGAACTTCTTCTTCGTAAGAAGCGCGCATCCGTCGCCAACTTTCTCATAAACAGCCAGCCTCAAGGTATGGGAGCCTATATCGACAACCGCAAAAATCATCTCTTCAGCCCGTGCCCGGTTATCGCCACAATGACGCGGTAGTTGTCGGGTTTGCCGCCTTTGAAGTACTCAAGCGCGCCCGCCATGCCTGCCGCTGCGGTTGTTTCAACGTAAATCCCGCGTCCGCCTAAGTGCTTCTTCGCCTTCAAGATATCCGTATCGTCAACCATAACAACGTCGCCTTCGGACTCCTTCAAAGCCTCCTTAATCCACTCGATACGCCTCGGCTCCTCAATCCTGATAGCGCTCGCGACGGTAGTCTTCTTCTGCGCCGCGGGAAGCCCGTAGTATTCTTCATAAACAGGCGCGCACTTTCTGCTCTGCACCGCAACCAAGTGAGGCAAGCGACCTATCTCCTTAAAGCCCTCGTAAAGCCCGATAAGCATGGTGCCGTTGCCGACCGGCATAAATACATATTCGGGCACGTCGTTGTTAAGTTGCGCGTAAATCTCGTGCGCCATGGACTTCATGCCCTCCATAAAGAGAGGGTTATACACATGAGACGCGTAATAAGCATCGCCTAAATTCATTTTAGCCGCCGCGCAAGCTCTCATTCTGCCGTTCGGCACCTTAACGAATTTCGCGCCGTAAGCTTCCATCTGGTCAAGCTTCTCTTTAGAGGTATCGTCGGGCACATACACGGTGCAATCCATCTTCGCCGCCGTCGCGTAAGCCGCCACAGCCGCCCCCGCGTTGCCGGACGAGTCTAGAGCTATCTTTTTTATGCCCTTATTATAAAGCTCGTTTATCATATAAAATGCGCCTCTGTCCTTAAAGGATCCGGTAGGCTGCAAGCTTTCCATCTTTAAAAGGTAATCCTGATTATTTGTCCTAAAGTCAAGGAGCGGCGTTACGCCTTCGCCGATCGACACGCTCTTTTTAAACTCGTCGGCCTCGTCCGTCTTCAATCTGAACATACCGCCGCATTCGCACATATAATCGTGCCCCGCCACATCATACAATTTACCGCATTTTTCACAATAAAACCGCATGCTTGCTCCTCCTTTTTCTCCCTAGACATGCCCCAGCGGTCAGCGTCAGCCAATCGAACTTCGCCTTCGGCTCGTCCTCTTGGGACGCTTCCGCATGGGAAGCATTAGCGACGCTAAAGCGTCGATGCTTCTCCAAAACCCCACAAGGGGCGCTGCTCTTTGACCCCACCAAAGGGCGTGCCCTTTGGAATCCCGGTTGTATATATAATGAAAATTTCTCCTAAATTTCCCCTTTAAAATTAGTTTCTACAAATAAGGAAGTTTTCCTTGTTTTTTTGTAAATATTTTGATAGCAACAAAAAAGCAACCCAAAACGGGTTGCAAAAATGAAAATTTTATGATAAGATACATTCAAGCGGTTTGCTAACGATGGCCCCGACCCCCGAAAGGGGGTGAAGCTTATGAATCAGTATGACCTCGTGTATTTATTGGCGTTGACGCTGATATTCTTCACTGTTCTACTCATTAAAAGCTGAAAAGCCGTCGGATGCTTAGCTAACATGACGGCTTTCTAAAACGAACCATTTTTAGGGGGCAGGTCTCGTTAGACCGCCCGAAGCCTCGCCTCCCAAGCGGGGCTTTTCTTATGATTATAATATCATTTTTAACGGAAAATTTCAACAGTTTTTTTAAAAATAAGAACTTGACTTGCATTACAAAAATTTATCTGTTATACTACAGCATAGAAAAAATGTAAAGGGGATTTTCTTATGATAAGTGAGGATAAAGTGTTAAAACTAGAGATGATAGACAAGGAGAAACGTCCTAGGCTTTTTGAGATGATGTCCATTGTTAAGGACAAAGCTTATGTTTTATCTACGGAAGTCTTATCCGATGCGCCGGGAGACGAAAAGCTCCTCGTTGTATTGATAGGTGAAAACAATTTTCTCTTAATAGAAGACACGCCGAAAAATGGAGAGGACGACGAAGTCTATAGGGCAATCTTAGTGGATGAAGCGGCAAAAAATATCCTGGCCTCAATCATCTCTCCCGTCAAAATCCGCAAGGAATCTCCCGGCAGACCCAAAGTCTACAACGACGACACCGCCCGCGAACTCTTTGTAGAGAATTTCTACAACAACGTCTCCATAAAAAAACTCTCTTTCCAAAGAAATATGAGTCCCACCACCATACAAAAACTTCTAAACGAATACCGAATGAAACTGGCGGAAGCTATGGTCGCGGGCGAAGAGATAACAGAAATTAATAACGATGACTACGACGGCAAACTTCGACTAATCGAATGGGCAATCTCCAAAAAAAGAGGCGAAGACCGCCGCCGCTTTGAACAATTTTATTTCAGCCTTGCCAAGTAAAAAAGCCCTCGCAAAACGCGGGGGCTTCATATTTGATAGCGTAACAGCAAATCTTTACCGGCTGTTACGTTTTCGTTTATATTTACATACTCCAATAATTTCAAGTTATCATAATTCACAATAAGCACGGGACTCAAAAGATTTATCCTGCGGCGCAAAAAAAACGGCAAGTCAATTTCCAATATCGGTTCTCCCGCCCGCACAAAATCTCCGCGCTCCTTAAAAGCCGTGATGCCCACGCCTTCCATCACAATCGAGTCAAGCCCGATATGCGTAAGAACCTGCGTCCCGTCCTCAGCCGTCACCATAAAGGCGTGTTTTGTTTCAAAAAATACCGAAATCTCCCCCGTCACGGGAGCTACTACCAAAGGCGAATCAAGCATTACCGCCAAACCATCGCCCGATAACTTTTCCGCAAATATCGGGTCTGGTACCTCCTCTAAAGGCAAAACCTTGCCGGTCATCGGAGAAAACACCTCTGACACATCTTCACCGCCTTTTTTCCTCTTATTTTCTCTTATTTTACATCTTTTTAAAAAAAAGTACAATAAAAATTTATTTTTTGCAGGATTTTTTGCGGTTAAAGTT
>JAFXOC010000234.1 GCA_017529085.1 Selenomonadaceae bacterium
AAAAGTATAACGCTGCTGCGAAAGAACTTGACGGTTATATCGAACAATATGAGAAGATGTCCCAAAATCATCCTCAAAGACTTGAGATGATTGAAAAAATTAAGCCACAGTGGAATCGTATTAGGCAGTTGTCCGACGAAATCATCGAATTGGGTCAGAAAGAAGAGACTAAAGCGGAGGCTATGCAATTTTATCAAAAAGAAGCCATGCCTCTTTGCATAAAGCTTGCGGACGATTTAAAAGCGTTAAACGATTACAATGCTAAAAAGTCCGAAGAAATGTTGCAGTCTGCAAGAGAGGAAATCAATGCGGCTATTCGCAACATGACCATTATTGTAATTCTCGTTATTGTCATTCTCTCCTTTGCGATTTACATGATTACAAACGGTATCACCTCGCCTCTCAATCATGTTATGAACGTCTGCAACACCATGAGCGACGGCGACTTTAGGGATAACCCCGTCGAAGTCACCCGTACCGACGAATTTGGCGAAATGCTTCATACCGTCGCTAAGATGCGCGCCACTATCAACAAACTCATGCGTCAGACCAGCGTGACCACGGAACAGCTCGCGGCGTCTTCCGAGGAGCTTACCGCAAGCGCGCATCAGAGCGCTCAAGCAAGCGAACAAGTTGCGCAGTCCGTCACCAACTCCGCAAGCGCGGTTGTGGAACAGCAGCAGCAGGTCGGCGAAGCTATGGAAGCCATCGACAACGCTATGGTATCCATCAATCGTTTGAACGACACCGCATCTCAGGTTGCCCAGCAGGCAGATGCCTCCAACCAGCAGGCTGTCACCGGCAGCAAGGCTATTGAAACCGCTGTTGGTCAGATTTTGAGCGTAGAGCAGATTGTTAATACTTCTGCCGCTACGGTTGATAAACTCGGTCAGCGTTCCAAAGAAATCGGTCAGATTGTGGAAACAATTTCCGGTATCGCAGATCAGACAAACCTCCTCGCATTGAACGCCGCTATCGAGGCAGCTCGCGCCGGCGAACAGGGCAGAGGCTTCGCGGTTGTTGCGGACGAAGTTCGTAAACTCGCCGAAGAATCTCAAACTGCGGCTCAAAAGATCGCTTCTCTTATCGGCGCAATCCAGACCGATACGGACGATGCCGTTAAGTCCATGCACGACGGTAGCGTAGCTGTTAAGGAAGGCACACGTTCCGTTGAAGACTTGAAGACCACTTTCGACGCTATTTGCACCGCATCCGATGGCGTAATGCAAAGAACGAAGGAAATGTCCACGGAACTTACGAACGTAATGACAGATACCCAGACTATCAAAGATCGTTCCGGCAAAATTTCCGCAAACAGCGCGAAGGTTTCCACCGAAATGGAAAGCGTTTCCGCGGCTTCCGAAGAGCAATCGGCTTCTGCGGAAGAAATCGCATCCGCATCCGACTCCTTGGCAAATCTCGCTCAGGATCTTCAGAGCTCTTTGCAGAAATTCAAGTTCTAAAAAGTATAATAAGTGTAAAAGAGGGGGACTCGGCATGAGTCTCCCTTTGTTGTTTATATATCATAAAAAAAAAGCGCCCTTTAGGACGCTTTTTTTAACGCTTCATATTTATGGCGGTTTCAATCATCTCGTCGCCTACCGTAATTACTTTTGAGTTGGATTGGAAGCCTCTTTGGGTTATTATCATATCCGCAAATTCGTTCGCAACGTCAACATTCGACATTTCAAGCGCGCTTGGCGTTATGGTTATTCCAAAATTTGTTGCCGAGTTAATCACGGGAATACCCGAATTATCGCTCTGTCTATAAAGGCTTGTCCCCGTCTTGGTCAAACCCATAGCGTTGGTAAAATGAGCCAAAGCGACTTGAGCTTCGGGGCGGCGTACATTGTTCGTATAAATTCCCGTAATTACGCCTGTGTTGTCTATCTGAATTTCCTTTAACACGCCTTCGGTATTGCCATTGCTGATAGAGCCAATGGTGGTGCTGCCGGAAAACTGAGTCAATTCGCTAAAATCAAGGGCGACATTTTGCGTCGTAGGCTGAGCCGGTTGAAGATGAGTATATGCAAGACAGGGCATAGATTTATATTTTTCAGCAAAACCTGCAAGAAGAGATATGCACCTTGCAACCTTTTGCTCCAAAAGATCCAGTCCCTGTTTCA
>JAFXOC010000024.1 GCA_017529085.1 Selenomonadaceae bacterium
TATGAAGCAGTCATGCTCACGCTGGCTTTTCTCCAACTCGTAGTTGAGCTCTTAACCTTGATGAAGTAACACCGGCAAGTGTAGTCTCATCATCTCAAGTTTTTATGGGACCGACACGCAAACATCGGTCACTTTTGTTGTGCTTATTCTATCACACTTTGTATTTACCGTCTATAGTAAACAACAAAAAAAGAAATATTATTTTTTCACATACGCCGTAATAGGGTTGTAATGCTTTTTAAAGAATTCCTCCGCTACCTGCGGGAATAGCGCATAACTTAATACGTCTTCCTCTGATGGATTAAGATAGCCCTTGTTTTTCATCTCTTCCGCAAAATCGTTAAATGACATCCCCTTTGCGTCTTCAACGGAACAATCTTCGATAATATCCGCTTCTTTTATCTTGAGCGTATCCGTTAGGAATAATTTATCAATGGGCACAGGGCAACGACCAAATTTACCTCTGGCGAGATCCTTAAATTCGTTCGGTACCATTTTATATCTATGCGGCGCGGTCATCACGTTAAACGTCGCCATGGTTCCGACAATCTGACTCGACGGCGTGACGAGAGGAGGATAACCCACGTCTTTTCTTACTCTTGGCATTTCCGCCAAAAGGTCTTGATAACGATCTTCCATGCCGTTTTCTTTAAGCTGATTGGCAAGGTTAGAAAGCATACCCCCCGGAATTTGGAAATCAAGCACGTTGGGATTTACGTCAAAATAGCCTTTTAGGTTAAACTCTTTTATTATACGCTGTTTTACCGTTGTAAAGTGTTTGGAAATCTCGGAAATAGCGGCGCGATCTAGTTTTGTATCGCGTTCGGTGCCTTCTAGCGCAGCTACCATGGTTTCCGTGCAGGGTTGAGAAGTATCGCTTGAAAACGGAGCAAGAGCGCAATCAATAATATCTACGCCCGCCTCGACAGCTTTTAAGTATGTGGCGTGTCCGAATCCCGATGTGCAATGCGTATGTAAATCAATCGGGAAGTCTTCGCCCAATCCCTATTTTAATTTCTTTATAAGATCTTCCGCCACATAAGGTTTTAATAAACCTGACATATCCTTTATGCAAACGGAGTGGCAACCCATGTTCTTTAATTCTTTTGCAAGCTCTACAAAGGATTCGTTAGTGTGAACAGGGCTTATGGTATATACGAGGCAACCTTGAACTTCCGGCTTCTCGGGGCAATTGAGAGCGGCTTTTATGGCGACTTTTAAATTTCGCACATCGTTTAAAGCGTCAAATATGCGGAATACTCCTACGCCATGTTCCGAGGCTTTTTGTACGAACTTCTCAACCACATCGTTTGAATAATGGTTGTAACCAAGTAAATTTTGTCCGCGCAAAAGCATCTGAATTGGTGTCCTAAGATTTTGTTTTAACGTTCTCAGTCTTTCCCAAGGGTCTTCATCCAAAAAGCGCAAGCAAGAATCAAAAGTTGCGCCACCCCATGCTTCAAGGGCTTTGTAGCCGATTTTGTCAAGGGCGCTAAGTTGCGGAAGCATATCTTCAATTCGCATACGAGTGGCAAGCAGAGACTGATGCCCATCACGAAGCACAGTTTCCATTATTTTTACGGGTTTTGCCATATAAACGCACTCCTTTAAAACCTAAAAAATTTCTTCTTATTAATTATTATAGAAATCTTCTCTTTTTTTGTCAAATGAAAAAGCGTAAAAACTTATCTCGTGAAAAAGCGTAAAAACTTATCTCGAAAACTTATCTCAATTACACATATCATGTATACACTTTTAAACTATTGACAATTGTAAATGTTTATCATAAAATTTCAACAAAGACATACGAAAGGCAACGAAGCCTACAAAAATCAATGTTGATTTTTGTAGGCTTTTGTGTTTTCGTCGTCTGATAATTTTGTCGAGACAAAGGCGTCTTGCGAGAAATTCCTCGCAGACACCTTTTTGCTTACAGAAAGGGTGATTTTTATGAAAGGAAAACCTTTATTTTTGGCGCTTTTAGGAAGTTTATCCCTATGTAATCAAACTTGTTTTGCCGCAAATTCTTCGATTGACCCCGGCGATACGGCTTGGGTGCTTATAAGCGCTGCATTGGTATTTATAATGACTCCTGCGCTCGCATTATTTTATGGCGGCATGGTTCGCAGCAAAAACGTGCTTTCCACCATTATGCAAAGTTTCTTTATCTTGGCGATGATTTCCGTCGAATTTGTGCTTATAGGCTATACTATGGCTTTTGGTCCCGACATAAACGGATTTATTGGCGATTTTAGTAAATTGGGACTGGCAGGCGTAGGTTTAAAAGCGATGGAGGGCATGGCTATCCCGGAACTTGCTTTTGTGGCTTTTCAATGTATGTTTGCCGCGCTTACTCCTGCGCTTATCACCGGTGCTTTTGCGGAGCGTATGAGATTTGGAGGTTTTGCGCTTTTAATGCTCCTTTGGGCAATTTTAATTTATAATCCCATGGCTCATTGGGTTTGGGGCGGCGGATTTCTCGCTCAGCTTGGCGCGCTTGATTTTGCAGGAGGTCTTGTTATACATATTCTTTCAGGCGTTTCGGGACTTACGATTTGTATTTTATTGGGAAAACGCAGCGGTTACGGAAAAAGAGCCATAGTGCCGCACAATATTCCGATGACTGTCTTAGGCGCGGCATTTCTTTGGTTCGGTTGGTTCGGGTTTAATGCGGGCAGCGCGCTTGGCGCAAACGACCTTGCCGCGAACGCATTTGTTGTGACTCAGGCAGCCGCTGCCGCAGGAGTTCTGGGTTGGGTACTGCCCGAATGGATAAGAAGCGGTAAACCCACAATTTTGGGCGCAGTATCAGGTTCAGTCGCCGGGCTTGTCGCTATCACCCCCGCCGCAGGATTTGTCGAGCCTATGCCTGCAATTATTATCGGTATTGTCGGCGGGGCTGTCTGTTACGGCGCGGTTGCAATATTAAAAGAGAGAATGGGTTATGATGATTCGTTGGACGCTTTTGGTATCCACGGTATAGGCGGCACATGGGGTTCCATCGCTACGGGACTTTGGGCGACTACGGCTGTTAATCCCGCCGGCGCCAACGGACTTTTTTACGGCGAAACTCATTTACTTTTTGCTCAGGTGATTTCCACTTTAATAGCGTACGCTTTGGCTATTGTCGGTTCTTATATTCTCTATAAAATTGTAAACTCTATTGTTTCCATTCGCGTTGATGAAGCCGAAGAAATTACAGGTCTAGACATAGTTGAACACGGCGAAAGAAGTTACGCCACATCCGTGTTTACCGGCTCCGCATCTTTCGGCGCAAGCGAGGAATCCGTATTCTTTAAAAATTAAGGGGGTATAGTTATGATTACTAAAATTGAAATTATTACCAGACCAAGTAAACTTGACGAATTAAAAGACGCGTTAAACGAGATAGGAGTACTTGGCATGACGGTCAGTCAGGTTTTTGGTTGCGGATTGCAAAAGGGGCATAAGGAGGTATATCGCGGTAGGTCATACGATGTAAATTTGGTACCAAAAGTAAAGGTTGAAACGGTTGTTTGCGAAATTCCCGTTGAAAAGGTGCTTAAAACGGCGCAAAAAGTTCTCCGAACAGGAAAAATGGGGGATGGAAAAATTTTTGTCTACGAACTTTCAAACGCTGTTCGTATCCGCACGGGACAAGAAGGCGACGACGCGATTAAAGATATTCCGGGCGAAGAGCCTGAGAAATAAAAATCAGCCACAATTTTATTTTCACCTACTAGGCAACCACTTCAAACTGCCTAATTTCCTTGATGTCTCCCCGCCCCTTCGGGGCGGGGAGACATCAAAAATAAGTTTTTAGAAGTGCCCACTAGAAAATCATTAAGTTTTAGTGTATAATAAAGAGCCATGATTAAGAAAGTGAGGGTAAAATTGTATGCTTGACATAAAATTTGTACGAGAACATTTTGAAGACGTTAAAACAATGCTTAAAAATCGCAATAATACCCTTGATATCAGCGATTTTTTACGTTTTGACGAGGAACGCCGGCGTTTATTAAACGAAAGCGAAGAGCTAAAGGCTAAGAGAAACGCCGTTTCAAAAGAGGTCAGCGTCCTAAAAAAAGAAGGCAAGGACGCCACGAAAATCATTGAAGAAATGCGTAAAGTCGGTGACAGCATTGCGGAACTTGACGCTAAAGTAAAGGATGTAGAGGGAAAACTCAGAAATTTACTCCTTCACATTCCCAATATGCCTAAAGACGATGTTCCTATCGGCAAAGATGAAAACGATAATCCTGAAGTCAGACGCATCGGAACACCGAGAGAGTTTTCCTTTGAGCCTAAGGAACATTGGGATATTGGCTCCGATTTAGATATTCTTGACGCAGATAGAGCCGCAAAGGTGACGGGCGCAAGATTTACTTTTTATAAGGGATTGGGCGCAAGACTTGAGCGCGCTTGCATAAACTTTATGATGGATCTTCACGCAAATAAACATGGGTATACGGAAATGCTTGCGCCATATATCGTGAACGCAGACAGCATGATAGGCACGGGACAGCTTCCAAAATTTGCCGAAGATATGTTTAAGCTTGAAGGGCTTCCATATTACTTGGTGCCTACCGCAGAAGTGCCAACCACTAATTATCACAGAGAAGAAATTCTTGACGAGGACAAACTTCCCGAATACTACAGCGCATACACCGCTTGTTTCGGAGCCGAAGCCGGAAGCGCAGGACGCGATACCAGAGGACTTATTCGTCAACATCAATTCAATAAAGTTGAGCTTATAAAATTCGTAAAGCCCGAAACCTCTTGGGACGAATTGGAATCCATGGTAGACGCTGCCGAAGATGTGCTGAGAGAGCTGGAGCTTCCGTATCGCGTGATTCAGCTTTGCACGGGGGATATGAGTTTTACCTCCGCAAAAACTTATGATATAGAAGTGTGGTTCCCTGCGCAAAAGAGGTACAGAGAGATTTCTTCCTGTTCAAATTGCCTTGATTATCAAGCTCGTCGCGCCAATATAAAATTCCGTCCCGCGCCTAAAGCAAAACCCGAATTTGTTCATACGCTAAACGGTTCGGGACTTGCGGTAGGAAGAACGGTTGCGGCAATACTCGAAAATTATCAGGAAGAAGACGGTTCGGTACGAGTCCCCAAGGTTTTAATCCCGTACATGGGCGGGGTTGAGATTATAAAATAAATGTGTGATTAAAAAA
>JAFXOC010000025.1 GCA_017529085.1 Selenomonadaceae bacterium
ATCCATGGGACCTACGGGGCGGTTTGTTGCGCCTGTGGGAGATTTGCCTTTTGATGAGGCTTACGAATCCTTTTATAAGCAAGCCAAAGCCTTAACAGCAGGGGATATGATAGATTTCTTCATATTGGAAACTTTCATAGACCTGCAAGAACTGAGAGTGGCATTGCTTGCCGCTAAAGATGCGGCTCCGAACGTGCCTATAATAGCGCAGATGTCTTATAGCGAAGATATGCGAACCGTTACCGGCACCGACCCCATAACGGCTGCCGTGACGCTGGAGGCGTTGGGCGCAGCCGTTGTAGGCGTTAATTGCTCATTGGGACCGCAAGAGCTACTACCTGTTGTGGAAAAATTGGCGAGCGTTGCAAACTGTCCTGTCAGCGCATTGCCAAACGCAGGAATGCCGTACCTTGAGAATGGCGAGACAAAATTTCCCATGATGCCGGAGGATTTTGGCGAATGGGGAAAGAAACTATATGAAGCGGGCGCAAGATTTTTAGGCGGTTGCTGCGGCACAACTCCGGAACATATACGAGAACTTAAGGCGGCTTTATCGGATACGCCCAAGAAGGAAAGACCAAGCCATAAGCCCACGCTTTATCTCACGAGCCGCACCAAAACCGTCGCTATAGATTCGGCGTTGCCGACCAGAATTATAGGCGAGCGGATAAATCCCACGGGACGAAAGAAACTGGCGGCGGATATACAGTCGGGATCCCTGTTATCCGTTAAGAAAGAAGCCTTGGGAGAGATACGCGCAGGCGCGGATATTCTCGATGTAAACATGGGCGCGCCGAACATAGACGAAGCGCAAATGATGGAGAAAGCTATAAAGGAGCTTTCTCTCATCGCCGACGCGCCGCTTGTTATAGACACGGGGAACGCCGAAGCTTTGGAAGCGGCTTTAAAAGCTTACCCGGGACGAGCCCTTATAAATTCGGTAACACTTGAAAAAGAACGGTTGGAAAAGTTTCTGCCGCTTGCGAAACGTTACGGAGCGGCGGCGCTTTGTCTGCCAGTAACAAGCGACGGGGTACCGAAAACTGCGAAAGAACGCGTCGAAGTCATGAGCGAAATATTGAAGGAAGCTCAGAAAATCGGTCTAAAAAAAGGTGATTTTCTCTTAGACGCCCTTGTTATGACGGTTTCGGCGGATAAAAGCGCCGCTTTAGAGGTGTTTGGAACGCTTAGAGCGTATAAGGAAAAATTCGACCTGCCTACAACTATGGGTCTGTCAAATATTTCTTTCGGACTGCCCGAACGTCCGGTTATTAACAGCGTATTCTTCGCAATGTCGCTTGCGGCGGGGCTGGACGCGCCTATTATGAATCCTTACGACGAGGAGATGAAAAAGACGCTCGCGGCATCATCGGTACTCATCGGGAAAGATCCATCGGGCATCGAATTTAGCAAAAACGCCGCGAAAAATTCCGAGCAAAAAGAGAAGCAAAGCGATAAGAAAACCGATGAAATTGTAAACCCAATCGAAGCCTTGAAACAAGCCGTAAAAGACGGTGAAAAAGAAGCTGCGAAGCCGCTTGCCGAAAAAGCCATAGCGGAAGGATTTTCTGCGGACGAAATAACCAATAACGCCCTCACGGCGGCTATGGAAGAAATAGGAGTAGATTTCGGCGCGGGACGAATGTTCTTGCCGCAAGTGCTATTGTCAGCGGAAACAATGAGAGAAGCTTTCAACACACTGAAAGAGCATTTCCCCGCAGACGAAAGCAAAACATTAGGCACGGTAGTTCTCGCAACCGTTAAAGGAGACGTTCACGACTTAGGCAAAAACATAGTCGGAGCATTATTGACGAACAGCGGTTTTAAAGTTATCGACCTCGGAAAAGATGTTCCGCGCGAAACAATTTTATCAGCCGCGAAAGAAAACAAAGCTGATATTATTGGACTCTGCGCCCTTATGACCACAACGATGGGAGAAATTCCGCACATTATAAAAGCGGCTAAAAAAGCTAAGCTGAAAACCAAAATCATGGTGGGAGGCGCAGCTGTCACAAAAGATTTTGCGATGAGCGCCGAAGCAAACGCTTATGCAAGAGACGCTGTGGAAGCCGTAAAGCTTGCAAAGGAGATGGTCTCTTGAACAGGCGCGATTTTTTAAAGCTGTCCGTCGCCTTGCCGGCTTTTCTTACCTTTGGAAAAGTCGAGGCGAAGGGTATGATTTTTCATAAAAACGATTCCCCCGAAATATCCTATTTTGGCAGATGGCAAAACGGGTACACGGGGTTTGGCGCAACTTACATAAAGGTAAAATTTACGGGAAACAAAATAGGAGCTGTTTTAAAATCTCCGGGCGTTTGGTGGCGGGTTTCCGTTGACGGCGGCGAATTAAGAAAGTTTACCGCCAATGGAGAAGTTACCCTCGCCGAAAATTTGCAACAGGGCGAACATGAATTATTTCTCGCCCGTTCCACCGAAGGACAAGCGGGAATCGCCTATTTTGGCGGCTTTTATTTAGAATCGGGCGAAAAACTGATAAAATCCAAACGTAAACGACGCGCCATAGAAATTATCGGCGATTCCATCAGCGCCGGCGCGATGAACGACGGCGTTCTGACCTCAACCAACTACAACGAAGTAGGCGACGGCTTAGGCGCATTCGGTCCCGTCCTTGCAAATTTGCTTGACGCTGAATTTAGCGTTGTGGCAAAAAGCGGTCAAGGCGTGGCCGTCAACTATACGGAACGCCCACCCTTTTCAATGCCCCACGCCGCCGATCTCTACGATTGGACATTTTTCTCCAACGATTTTAACTCGGACAACCCGGAATGGGACGCTAAAAACTTTCCCGTAGACGCCACAATAGTCGCTTACGGCA
>JAFXOC010000235.1 GCA_017529085.1 Selenomonadaceae bacterium
GCTTAATCTCTTGAGCGTCTTTTTTTTGTCTGTATTGTTGTACGGGGTTTGGAAGATAAGCTTTTTGGGGTTGGCAGAGATAAATTCAAATTTGCCTAACGTGATGGGGGTAATTTTCGCATTCTTGTCGCTTGGTTCGGTTGGGCTGATTTTGCTTTTGTGCTTTGCGGTTAAGGGAATAACGCCGATTTTTTTTGAGAAACAGATTTATTTTTTAATGAATGTACTGTTTCCGGTTTCGAGGAAAATTGGAAAACTTTTCGGGGTATCGAGAAGGAAGTTGGAAGGTTCGTTTATCGCAATAAGCAATATTATTTTCTCTCGCCATAAGTTTAAGGCTAAGGGTAGCGATTTGCTTGTGATAACTCCTCATTGTTTGCAGCTTGCGTCGTGCCCACGGAAGATAACGAGGGACCCCAATAATTGCAAACGTTGCGGAGGTTGCAACATAGGCGATTTGATGAATATGGCGGACGAGTTCGGGTTTACCTTTTTCGTTGCGACGGGAGGGACGCTTGCAAGGCAGATTATAGTTGAAAAGCGTCCTAAAATTGTGGTGGCGATTGCTTGCGAACGGGATTTAATGAGCGGGATTCAAGACGTTTATCCGCTTCCGGCGGTGGGGATTTTGAATATAAGACCTAACGGACCTTGTTATAATACGAAGGTAGACCTGGAAGAAGTTAGAAACGCCATAAAAGCTATTATTTCAGACGATGATAGTAGTAAACATCATTAAAATTTTTTATTAAAGTTTTTTTCTTTCTCTTTTTTTCTTTGCTTCTTTCTTTTTTCTCTTTCTTTTTTACAAAAAAGAAAGAGAAAAAAGAAAGAAGAAGTTTGTCATTTACCGAAGAAAGAGGCGAATAAACGTGGGTAATCCGAGGGAGAGCGCGGCGAAGATTGTTTGCGCCGTTTTTGAAAAGGACGCTTACGCAAATATCGCTTTGGCAAATGAGCTGCGAAAAAATGATTATAACGATTTAGACAGAAGATTTTTGACGGAAATAGTTTATGGTTCGGTCAAAATGGGCATAACTTTGGATTGGATTTTGCAAAAATATGTAAATCGTCCGATGAAGAAAATTCCGCCCATGATTCGCGCTATTTTACGCATATCTGCGTATCAGGTTTTCTTTATGGATAAAGTGCCGATTTCGGCGGTTTGCAACGAGGCGGTTAAGCTCACAAAGAAATATGCGCATCAAGGTACCGCGGGTTTTGTCAACGCTGTGGTTCGCGCTATGGATAGGGAGAGGGCTAAGGCGAAATTTCCCGATGAGGATAAAGTTGAAGTGCTTTCGCTTTCTACGGGGCATCCTCTTTGGATAATAAAGAGATGGACGGAACTTTATGGATTTGAGGAAGCGAAGAAGCTTGCTGAATTTGACAATACCGAACCGATACTTTCCGTAAGAACGAATACATTGAAAATAACCAGAGACGAACTTTTGCAAAAAATACGAAATGCGGGCATAGAGGCGGCGGAGTCTAAGATTGCGCCCGAGGGAATACTGATAACAAAACATGGCGCACTTGACGATACGGAAGCTCTTCAAAATGGCGAAGCGCAGGTTCAGGACGAAAGCTCAATGCTTGTCGCACACGTATTGTCGCCTAAAGAGGGAGAGTTTATTATAGATTTATGCGCCGCTCCCGGGGGTAAAACCACTCATATCGCGACTTTGATGAATAACAAAGGCAAAGTTTTGGCGACGGATATTTATTCTCATAAACTTGTCCGAATAGAAGAGAACGCAAAGCGTTTGGGAATTGATATAATAGAGACGAAAGAAATTGACGGACGAGAGCTCGGCAAACTATACGAGGGAGCGGCGGACAGAGTGTTGGTGGATGCGCCCTGCTCGGGATTGGGCGTGCTTAGAAGGCGACCCGACGCAAGGTCAAAGAAAAATCCCGAGATGATAAATGAACTTCCAAAATTGCAATCGGAACTGCTTGAAAGCGGCGCAAGAGCCGTAAAAAAAGGTGGAGTCTTGGTGTATAGCACCTGCACGATAGAACCGAAAGAGAACGAAGAAGTGGCAGAAGCATTTTTATCCGCTCACGATGAATTTTATTTGGACGATACGGGAAGTTTTTTCCCCATCACAAAGCGAAGTGAAAAACAAGTACAGCTTTTGCCGACAAAAGACGGTACGGATGGATTTTTCATAGCTAGATTTGTTAGGAAGGGATAATTTGGCAAATATTTTCGGGCTGAACGTTGAAGAAATAAAAGAGGCGGTCGCAAAATTAAATATTCCGTCATACCGGAGCAAACAAATCGCCGACTGGATTTATAAAAAGGGGAAAATTTCGTTTTACGAGATGACGAATTTGTCTAAAAGTTTGCAGGAAAAATTATCCGCCGAATTTGAGATTTCGCCGCCGACTTTAAAACAACGACTTGATTCAAAGGATGGGGACACGTCTAAATTTTTGCTTTCCTTTGATGAAAACACAGCGGTTGAAACGGTGCTTATGCGAAAAAACTACGGAAACAGCGTCTGCGTATCGACGCAAGCGGGTTGCAATATGGGCTGCGCCTTTTGCGCTTCGACGCTCTTGGGGTTGTCGCGAAATTTAACCGCTTCGGAAATGTTCGGCGAGGTTTATTTTGTCGAAAATGAGCTGAAAAGCGAGGGAAAGAGCGTAACCAATCTGGTTTTGATGGGTTCTGGCGAACCTCTTATGAATTACGATGAAGTTATTAAATTTTTGAGACTTATACATGACGAAGACATTATGGGCGTAGGTTATAGAAACATAACGCTTTCAACGTCGGGAATTGTTCCGAATATATACCGTTTAATCGACGAGAATTTGCCCATAACGCTTTCCATATCTCTTCATGCGCCAAATGACGAACTTAGGACAACACTTATGCCTATAAACAAAAAATATCCGCTAAAAGACGTTATAGAAGCGGGTCGGCTTTACGCGGAGCGCACAAAACGTAGGGTGACATACGAATATATATTGATAGACGGCATAAACGACGGCAAAAAAGAAGCGGCGGAATTGTCGGAACTATTAAAAGGGCAGCTTGCAAACGTGAATTTAATTCCGATAAATCCCGTAAGAGAAAGAAATTTTTACCGTCCTGCAAAGGAGAAAATCGAGGCGTTTTTAAACTGTCTTTTAAAGTCGAATATTTCCGCTACAGTCAGAAAAGAGATGGGAAAAGATGTAAACGCCGCTTGCGGACAGCTTCGCAACAGGTACTTAAAGGAGGGGAATTGATGGGCATTGCAAAAATCGAATCTTTCCTGACAAACAGAATCGAAGGCTTCTTCAACAATCGTTTTCATGGAGATTTAGAGCCTGTAGAGCTGTTTCAATCACTTGAAAGGGAAATTTTACTAAAATCGAAAAAAATATCCGGCGAACTCATTGCGCCCAACGATTTTACCTTTTTCCTGGAAGAAAACGATTATGGCAGACTCTCTTCAAAACGGGTGATAGACGCTCTGTATGAGGTTGCGGAGCGGAAAATCATAAAAAATGATTCTTTTATGGACAGCGATTTAAAGATACGATTTCAAAAGGATAAAACCATTGAGGCGGGAGAATTTAAGCTTCAAGCCTGTTTTACGGATGGAAGCGATGCCGGAACGGATACGGAAGAAGCCCACACTCTTGTTTTGGAGCGGTCAAATTTCGATGCGCCTCTAAATCTTCCCAAAAATCCTTCCTTGGCAAACCTTATAGTAACCGAAGGAGAAAACGAGGGCGCAGCTTTTGAACTTACGGATAAAATGTTTTACATAGGCAGACGGGAAAAAAGCGATATTGTGTTAAAAGACGATATGATTTCCCGGCTTCACGCCTACATCACATACGAGCGGCACCGTCACCATTTGATAGACGCGGGCAGTTTAAACGGCTCTTACATAAATGATGACAGAATTGACAGAGCTTACATCAAGGACGGAGATGTGATTCGTTTCGGTGAAACGCTTCTGCTCTATGAGGTGATGTGAACTTATGGCGTTATTTATAAAGATTTTAAGCGTTGTGTTAGAATACGGAATGCTTCTTTGTCTGCTCTTTTTTGCAGTTAGAAGCGCAAATTATCTCTTTAGAGACATCAGAAAAAAATCTAAAGATTTAAAGACAAGGGAAATGCAATTAACAAACAAATAAATTCGTAATAACAGCAGCCGCATGAATTTCATGCGGCTGTTTTATTTTTCGCCTACAACTTCGCTATTGGCTAAGGCAAATTCAAGAAGCATGGCGATAAGTTCGTTTCTCGTGCGTCCCGTATCGTCCGAGAGATCGTTTATTTTATCTAAAATCTCGCTTCTGATGCGAACGGAAAAAACCCTATACCCATCGTCACCTCGCAGCTTCTTCGTGATTAGAAGTTTATTGCTCATCGTTTTCACCTCGTTTCTATTTTATATAAAGTTAAAAATTATATAAATGTTTTGTGAATTGTTATGTTTAATAACATTATGATATTAAAAGTGAAATTATTTTATGTTTGATATTTAAGTTTTTACAAAAAGAAAACGATAATATAGATATAGTTAGGATTATGTTATAAAATATGTTATAATTATATTGCGAAAATGTGATAAAGGATTGCAACCGTTAATACCGGGGAGGTTTTGGGTTATGGCGATGACGGTTTTGAACAATACGGCGGCGCAGATGACCTTGGGCGAGCTTAATAAAAACATTACGCGAGTCGGGAAGGATTTAAAGAAGATTGCAAAGGGAGAAAGATTAACGGGCGCAGGCGACGGAGCCGCAGATTTTGCCATAAGCGAAAAGATGAGGGAGCTTGTGCGTTCTTTGGGACAAAACGAGCGAAATGTGCAGACGGGAGCAAGCTTGTTGAAAGTTGCCGAAGGCGGTGTGCAAGAACAGCTTGAACTTCTAAAGACCGTAAAAGAAAAGGTGCTTAACGCCGCGAACGATTCCAATACAGACGAAGACAGAGCCATAATTCAAAAAGAAATAGATCAAGCATACTCCCAGATGGAAGACATCGCCCAAACGACAAATTACAACGGTAAAAGACTTTTAGCGGGAGATGTGACGGAGATTGGCACCGAGATAAGACCGACCGAAATAACTCGTTTGGTGCTACACCACGGAGAGCCTTTTTGGGTAAAATTCGACGAGCCGCAGTTTATCGAAAACAGCGATGCGCAGCTGATTAACGATGTTTACGACAAATTGGACGACTTAGACGGACCTTTCGATGTGTTTGAGGAATTGAAACCTGCGATTAACGGCGTTGACATCACCACGTTGGGACTAAAGGCTGCAAGCAATGAAAACAAATTCGAAGGCGGACTGGATGGCGATCCGAAAATTATTACGTTCGATTTGGCCGGAAAATATTCAACGTCGCAGTCCTTAGACGGCAAAGGATTTTCCATTGGCAAGAGAAAGTACGTTTTTTCTTATAATAATACATACGATCCCGATGAATATACATCTATAGATATATCCAGCGCATCGAATTTAAGCGACGTTGCGAACTTGATGGCATCTAAGCTAGGCACAAGCCCATATAACATAACCGTTGAGGGAACCAAGCTGACATTCACTTCAAGCTATACTTCCGATCTTGCGGTAAATATAAACGCCGACCCTAACCCTACGGGCATCAGCGGCCCATCCACCACCGCCCAAAGAGTGAAACCGGGTACGGGGACTCCCGCAACCTACGCACCGGAAAGCAAAACTTTAACCGTAGCGACTCAGACTATTCCCAATCTCCCTGCGACTTTCTCCGGCGGCGAAAACGGCAGGGATCCCGTTTATGAAACAAAATTGGTGCCTGACCCAAAAGGCGACGACGTGGATAGAAAAACCACATACCACGTAGAAAACATAGAGCCGCCGATAGATCCGGGCGAACCGGGAAAACGCGCCTCCGTTACCATGAATTTTTACGGCATTCCTACAAATACGACTATAAAACTCCACGGCAGAGGCGACGCATATTTGCAATTCGTCGATGGAAACAGTGCGCCTACGTTGATTAAGGGTGAGAAAGGCGACGCATCGAATCCGAAAATTTATCAGGTTGGCAAAAATTATAAAGGCGTCAGCAAGCTGAAAGACACCGACGGCGATGACGTTACCGGCATTGAAGTGGATATGAGCAAAGGGCTTTCAAATGTTGTTTTCAGGGACTCAAATACGCGCGGCGGATCATCGCCAAACGGAAAATGGACAATATCCGCCCAGACGAGCGATATACCCTATACGGTGCAAAAAAAGGTGTCAAACGGAACACCCGAAGAATATGAGACCATAACTTATCCGGCGGTGACTGCGCTTGATACGACTGGAATGGTCATTACAAAAAGCGGTACAGACGCCACTTACGCTAAGTACAATATGACGTTTTCCAATACGGACAATATCGAAAGCATGATTGGAGAATTAAACGGAAAGTCCATAAAATTTTCGAGCGGGGTAGGTTATGCGTTTGTGGATTCCGCAGCATTAAACGATCGACCGGGCGGCGTATTCGTGGGGCTTATCGGAAACAAGCTGGACTTAAATGAGCTTAGGACATTGGCAAAGACCGAAGGCAGCAATCTCAAGGCGTTACAAACGTTTTTGAAAAATCATATCTCATA
>JAFXOC010000026.1 GCA_017529085.1 Selenomonadaceae bacterium
CACTTGATATTATAATTTGTTTGCAAGGCAACACCATTATGGTTGGGACAAATTTTGCGCCAAGAAACGCCACCGGCATGTGCCGGAGGCAACTTTACTTATACTTGCAGCTATTGGTGGCAGTATTGGAGCAATGGCAGCAATGCGGCTTTTTCGGCATAAGACTTTGCATTTGAAGTTTAAGTACGGCGTGCCGTTGATATTCGTCTTGCAGATTGCCGGGGTTGTATATTTGCATTTGCCGAAGTGAGATAGGAGGAATCGGTGATGGAAAGCAAAATTGCTAAATACCTTCATTTGAAAAATCATCCCGTAGCTATTCTTTGGACGGAAGAAATGCCGAAGGAAGCCATTCATTTTCAAGAAAATAAATGGGGTTGCGTAGTGGCGCTACTCAAAGCCGCATCCCAAGGAAAAATCACTGCGGCTACCAACAATACGACGGTATGTCAGGGTGGCAAGGTAGGTCTTGGCTTTCAAGGCTACGAACACGGAAGAATCGAATACTTTCTTTCTACTGGGAATAAAAATGTTCCCAAAGGCGAACGTTACAAAAAGACCCCCGAACTGGCGCGAATTTTTACCGAGACAATTCCTCAGGTTAATGCCGGCAATTGTCTTGTATTCAAACCGCTCGACATGGTGACAGAGGAGGAAAAGCCGGAATGCGTTTTCTTTCTCGTAGACGCCGACCAAATTTCCGGACTTATCACCCTTTCCAATTATGACAAAGAAACCCAAGACAGTACGCAAATACGCTTTGCCTCCGGGTGCGCTCAAGCGGTACTTTATCCCCTTTATGCCGCGCAAAAAGGCGAGAGCACTTGCTACATAGGAATGACCGACCCTTCGGCGCGAAAAGTTATCGACAAAAACGAGCTTTCTTTCAGTATTCCATATGGACGATTTTTGGAAATGGAACGGGAAGCCGACGGGAGCTTTTTTACTACCGACACATGGGATATTATCTCAAGGCGTATTCCATAAACACAAAATCGGAAGGTACTATGTTCGAGTCGGAAAAATGTTGAAATCAGCAATTTTGTTATAACAGGAGGCGTAGTATATGGAGAAACGAGCGTATATTGCAATTGATTTAAAATCATTCTATGCCTTCGTGGAGTGTATCGAGAGAGGACTTGACCCTTTTACCACCAACCTTGTGGTAGCTGATGAAAGTCGCACCACCAAAACCATCTGCCTTGCCGCAAGTCCCGCCATAAAGAAATACGGCGTACCGGGAAGGGCGCGACTTTTTGAAGTGGCGCAAAAAATAAGGGACGCAAACTATATCCGCAAAATCCCTCATTCCGTTGGTTGTCCCTGTAATCCCGTCCGTTGCCTCAATCAGTTCATAGCCGGACGGCGCAATATCGCTTTGATATTTATGGTACATATCGAGATATAAATTGTCTTTCCAAGAGCCATAGAGAGTGAACACAACGAAATTGTCAATCCTGCCTCCCACAGACCCCGAGCGATAGAAACAAATTCTCTTTCCCTCGCGCGTAAGATGCGACAGATAAGATACCAAATTTTCCTGATCGCCCCGTTATAAATCCAACCATCTGCGACAGCGCGCATATTGCGTCATTATGATCTTTCAGTTGAAATAAAATCCGGTCTTTTCCGTCATCCGTTTCAACCACAATAACATATCTATCGTAAATTTTACGGACATCAGAGGTAACGCCGTATCTTTTGCGTACCCTTATCGGAGTTATATCTTTCACATCGTCGTAAGTGTAAAGTTTCGCTTCTTCCTTGAGTTTTTCAATGCTTTGATTTAATAGTTCCCTGTCTGCATACGGGTATTTCTCTACGGGTATCATCAATTTAAATTCGTCTTGTTCCCTTTGCCACGCTTGTTTATATTCGTAGTCATAAGCGTTTTTCAATTTTTCGGATTCGCGAATTTGACGCAAGAGTTGTTTATTTACCGTCATGTGATAAAGCAACCATCCCCAACCGTAAAAAAACCATGCTGCCGCTTTAATCCATAAAGGTATGATCCAAAATATAAATCTTAGCGCAAGCAACGAATATTTTATCAATACTTCGATAGCTGTCATGCCAAAGTAGAGAAGCAAACAAAGAACCCCAATAAGACCCATGATAACGCCGAACATTATATTTTCACCTTCTTTTCCCTCGTCACTTACCTTCTCTTTTTATCAAAAGAGGGGCACTCGTAAATATGCTCCGTTGTCTTGTATTCTACTGTTTCCAGATTGACAGAACCGAATTGCACGATGTATACCGTATACTTTCCATAGATTTTATCGCGGAATACGATGGTTTCATTTTCATCTATAGCCTTTTCGTACACAATCGGCTGATTCATTCTTTCTCGTCTGTCACCGCTTGACGTGTTTTTTCGCCTTGCTTCCATTTCCTTTGGCGTTAATCCGTAATGCTCCCAGCGACGGTTTTCCTCCCAATACTCTTTTATAAATTTTTCCTTATCACAATATAAATTGGGATATTTCTTTAACGGAGCGTCGTATCCTTTGTTGTAAGCGTCCCTTTCCTCTTTTGCGTAATCTCTCGGATTTTTTTCCATGTCTATGATTCGCTTATATGCCCACTCAAAGCCTTTACATAAGAAAAACAGCGATTGAAACGCCGATTCTACGAATAAACATAAACACTCACCCCACATACACAACTCCCATATCTATTCTTGAGCTATTGTAACCGAACCGAAAGCGAATGTCCATCGCCTGATAGCCAGACCCGTAAAAAGTTACGCATCTAGGCATAGCCATATTTACACACAGTCCTTTGCTTGTTATACTAAAGCCACATGATATGGGGTTGATGTAAGAGGGGATTTTTTTGCTCTTTGCAGGAGAACCCCGCTAATTGTAGAACAAGGTATAAATAGAAGCGAAAGGAGCCGATGGGCATGGACTTGGCGACGGATTGAATCCTTTCGCTACCAAAGATTACGAAACGACGTTTCAAGATATTAGGCGGGGGTGTAAGGCTATTATGACGGATATGAATACGCCGGAAAAGAAAAATCCGAAGAAACTGGCGGTATTCTTGTTGGATGCGCTGATGGACACGGACGCAAGCCATACCAAGACTACGGCTATGTTGCAGGAAGAAATCCGCAACCGCTGGAAAGAAATTTCCGGCAAGGACGACACATTGTCGGAGAAAACCATACAAAATCACATCAAGGACTGGAACGAGTCGGAACTTTACTCTATCAAGAGCAATAAGGGCGGCAACAACCGCGGGTACTATATGGACGAATTCCCCATTGAGGCAACAGATATTTCTCATACCGAAGAAAACCACAAGCGCATGGCTGCAGGCGAGCCTCCCATTATGTCGAAAATCGAAGCGTTGAAACTTTTTGCCCTTGACCGCTATGCGCGTGAAAATGTTTATATGTACCACAACGACGCGCCTCCCGCCGATATAAAGTTGTTTTTCCGTGAAGATTCCCTCGAAACCGTAATATCACAATTCGGATTAGACAAAGATCGCATCGAGTTTGGTAACGTAACATCGTACTTTACGGACGGCGAACAAGTTTGCACCGCCACGGTTACGGCGCAGCCAAACGAGGGTTTATATCAGTGGCTCTTACAGCACAGCAATCATGTAATAGCCGTAAAGCCTGATTATGTGCGAGAAGAAGTGCATCGCCGCCTGAAAACCGCGCTTATGGGCATTGAAAGCTACGAAGACGGCACTGAGGATATTGACGAATACGCCAAGTCGAGCCGTTTAGCCCACGATGTTATGATGCAACACCGAATGGGCGTGGATATGCGGATTATTAAGTTTGAGTGAGTGGATTTTGTGGAGGTGGTGAATGTACTGATTTTAGTAATTGGCTAAATATGCCGAATGATTTTTCAGTCGTTCTAAAATTTTATCAATGGAAAGGAATGATTTTGTATGGAAGAAGCGGCGCACAACGCAACTTATTCCGAAACTGAAATCAAAGGCGATATTTTAAGAATGTATTCGTCGTCGATTTATCAGAAACTCAACGAGTATTATCGCAAAGAGGATATTTTCTCCATTATCAATAAAAGCCGCGATGAAAATACCCATAGCGATTTTTTGGCTTGGTTGTTTGACAGCCATTAGGTTTACCTTTCTACCTGCATATCATTAAAATTTGCCGAGGATATGTTAGTGTATTGGTTAGCCATTTTGACGCCCGACCGCGTAACCCGCCATTCTGCTTTGATAATCTCCGCGAAGTAAACCATCGACATTGAATTTTATAAAATACTTTCCTCGCTCGGCGGGATTTATAAGAGCCTTTTGGAGCGACTGTTCCCAACGAACAACCCAAGGAGTTAATGTATACTTTACATATTCAAGAGATTGTTGCTCGATGTTGTTGAACGAGGATTTTTCAAGGTCGCCAATCATATGGGGCGGCACTCTGAAAAGTCTCGCTATCTCGTCTATCTGAAATTTTCTTGTTTCCAAAAATTGAGCTTCCTCTGGTGGTATTGTCATCGGTTGGTATTCTTGTGTAAAGTAGAATCTAAAAAATTTATTTCTTTTTTTTTTGAGAAATTTTTTGAAATTTTGGAGGCAATCTGAATATAAAATGTAACTTTTGCCTTAAATGTTGAAATGCCCATATTTTCCCCTTTGTAGCGTAAACTAACTTTTATATCGCCATTCAATCTCTATACTCTCATTTGGAGATACCAAAATTCTTTTAATGAAAGCGTGAGCCATATCGTAAGTAAGCGATTTTTCATTGGAAAATCTTTCGCATATATCTTCAAGTTCGGAATAAATAGCATTGATTTCCGTTCTTGCGATATTTTGTTCATCGTTCATTTCTTCAACTTCTGACTGAAGACGAACCATTTCGGAATCAATCGCTTTCTTATTTTGCAGATACCTTTCCTTGCTGATATTCCCCGAAGTATATTGTTCATATTCGCGAAACTTTTTACGTTTCAAAAATTCAATGCGGCGATTTAATTTTTCTAAATTTTTACGATTATTATTATGACTACTAACTGACCGCTTTTGTTTACTTTTATTTTCGCGCTTCCAAACTTCAATTCTTTTACATATTGCTTGAAAGACTATTTGCTCTAATTTTGGCTCTTGTATATGCGAATTTTTACATTCCTCATCCCCTTCATGACTTCTATATTTACAAAAAAATACTTTCGACGGCATTTTATCCATACGACGCAAGCAATTAGCGCAAATTACCAAAGATTTTAATGGAAATAATATTGTTTTCCTTTGGGGCATTTTTATTTTTTTTCTTGTCATTTGCGCCAATTCATATTCTTCAGTGGTTATTATCGCCTCGTGCATATTCGGTACAATAATCCACTCTTCCCTACTCTTCTTAACAGAAGAACGCTTACAAGGAAATAATTGTTCTCTTAATCCTCCGACAGCAGCTCCTGTGTAGGTATATCTATTGAGAATGTCGCGTACTACTCCGTAATCCCACCGTTGCTTGCTAGAAGTGTTATGAAATTTACGATTTCCCGGATTTTTCATACGAAAATACATACTGGGCGTTGGTATATTTTCATCGTTAAGCATTTGGGCAATTTCGCCAATTTTCATACCGTCAATAGTAGCAGTAAATATTCGACGAACTACAGCGGCGGCTTCAGGATCGATAATATCCATACCCTTTCGATTTGGGTCTCTTTTGTAACCATAAGCCGGAAATCCGTTTCTATGCCCCTTTTTTCTTGCTTGCGCCTTTCCACTCTTTACTTTTAACGATAAATCCTTACTGTATGCATCGTAAATTATGGCGCGCATAATTACGTCAATTCCGCCAGTAGTCCCTTTATAATCCTTACTGTCGTAATTATCGTTAATCGAGATATACCGTACTCCCAAAAACGGAAAGAGATATTCCAAATAATCTCCCCATTCAATATAATCTCTGGAAAAACGGCTAAAATCTTTCGTTATACAGCAAAAATACTTCCCTGCTTTAATATCCGCTATCATTCTCTGAAACGCAGGGCGGTTCGTATTCGTACCCGTAAAACCGTCGTCGACAAACTCGGTACGAGGATAATTTGATAGTTCAGAG
>JAFXOC010000236.1 GCA_017529085.1 Selenomonadaceae bacterium
CCCCAACGCCGTGCTCCGCCATACACTCTGCCACGGCACTGCCTAAGCCTCCGTAAATAGTCTGTTCCTCAACGGAAAATATATATTTTACTTTATCAAAAATTTTTAAAAGCAACCCTATGTCTAACGGACGAATTGTGGGCATATCCGCCACGGTAACTTCTATCCCGCATTGTTTCAACTCCTCGGCGGCTTTCATGGCTTCGTTAATTATAGATCCCGTACAAATCAGAGCCGCATCGCTGCCTTCACGCCACACATAACCTTGTCCGGGATTAAAGTCAAAAGTTTCGTCATAATGTTCCGGTTCTCCGCGACCCTCAAGGCGTATATACACCGCTCCCGGATAGCGATAAGCAAATTTTGTTGCCGCTCTTGCCATAATCGGCGTAGAAGGAGTAATCGTCAACAAATCGGGCAAAGACCTAAGCACTGCCAAATCTTCCGTTCCTTGGTGAGTCATACCGTAAGTTCCCGTCACGACTCCCGCAGAGCGACCCAAAAATTTCACGGGATAATTTCTGACACAGACAATATTACGGATAAATTCATAGCCTCTCATAGAAAGAAAATTGGTAACGGCATAAATGAAAGGAATCTTTCCGGCTGCCGCCAAACCGGCAGCTCCTGCCGTCATTGCGCATTCGGCAATACCGTAGTCAATATATTGTCTCGGAAAATCTCTCTTAATTTCATCGTAAATTTCATTTCCATTGTCTGCTGTAACCGCAATAACGTTTCTGTCTCGCCTTACCAATTCCATTACCGCTTCGGTACTTGCGTTTCTCATAATATACCCAACTCCTTAGGCGATATTTTGAATTTATCGCAAACATCCCGCCATTCATTACCTTTAGGATTTTTCATATGACAATTCGGTTTGTCTTCTATGTATGGCAATCCGTGACCTTTAACAGTATTTGCGCAAATGAATTTAGGTTTTTCGGAAACGGATTTGGACACTTCGTCTAACGCATTTATTATTTCACTCAAGTTATGACCGTTTATTTCAATACATTCAAAACCAAAAGAAGTCCATTTATCAATTATAGGCTCAAGCGAAGAAATATCCTCACACCTGCAACTCGCTTGTATTTTATTATTATCGAGAATTACAACCAAATTGTTCAGATTATGATTACCGGCAAAAAGAGCCGCTTCCCAAATACTGCCCTCTTGCATTTCGCCATCGCCGATAACGCAATAAATATGTTCTTTCTTTTTATCCAATTTATAAGCCTTAGCAAGTCCTGCCGCAAAACATAGCCCTTGCCCCAAAGAACCGGTGGGAATCTCAATGCCGGGTACGGTTGGAGAAGCCAACGCCAAAAGCCTTGAACCGCAACCGTAAAAACTTTTTAACTCGGTTTTGGGAATTTTCCCTTTATAAGCCAGAATCGGGTATATCGCTCCTACTCCGTGCCCTTTGCTAAGTATAATTCTGTCTGCATCACTATAATCATAGAAATAAAGCGCGGTTAAAATTTCAACGCACGAGAAGGCTGATGCTAAGTGCCCAGTGCCGGAACCATAAAACATTCGCAAAATATCAAGTTTTATTTCTCGTAAAATATCCTCCAAGGGCTTTGTCAACGTCCCCACCTCCTTTAAATAAAATTCACATGCCGCATATCCGTATCGAAATAAGCCTGAATCATCTTATTTCGTTCTTCGTAAACGCAGAAATTACGGCACTCTGTTTTAGGATTCAACGTCCTTAGCTTTTTTTGAGTTTCGGTTGACAACCACATTTCCTTAAACGATTGATCGGATATGTCCCCAATTACGGCTCTTTCGTCATAAGCTCTCGTATGGCAAAAATATACTTTTTGGTCGGCAGCGATTACCGTTACCAAACGGCAAGTGTAGCATACGGAAAATGATTGCTCCGTAAAATTTTTATCGTCCCAATCATTTTCGTAATTGTTGATAATCATAAAATTATCGTCGGCTAAGTTTGCCTTTGCTCTATGCAACTGCTCTATGACTTCGTCTTTAATATCCCTATGATAATACGGCTCGTTAGCTATCAACGCCGCAAATTTCACATTATC
>JAFXOC010000027.1 GCA_017529085.1 Selenomonadaceae bacterium
AAAGGCAGCGCTAAAGGTCAAGGCTGGAGACAACGCTGGTGGCGAGTTGCCCGAGCTTACCACGTTTGGTCTTGGCTATGTCGGCGCCATACTCATATTGTTTTACAATGTCATAGGTCTTGTGATTTTTGACCAACAGTTCTGGTATGAACTAAACGGGAAAATATTTATTTTAGTACTTATGGGCGGCATATTGGTCTATGTTGTGGCACTTATATTTGTAATTTTTTTCTACAGTCGCAATCTTGCAAAAGAAAAGGGCATATCTTTATTGGGTGGGTTTGTTGCTTTCATAGAGCTTATGTATAACGATTACAAAAAGCTCAAAAAAAAGCAGAACCCATCTTTAGGCGAGGAAAATACGGATGACACAAATGATATAGATGTATAAATAATGAATTTTTGGAAAAACTATGCGACCAAATAAAATCCGAGTTATTATCTAAAAAACGATAGAGAATTTGATTTGTATATGGCATTTTGAAAGAAGGAGTGCGGGTATGAGTAAAGGCGCCGGTATAGTAATTTTTAAATTCTGCCAAAAATATTTTGGATGGGAGGTCAATGATTTTTTTGACTTGTTCGTTGCCCTTTTAATTTTTTTATTTAAGGGAATAATTATCATCTTACCCATTGGCCTTGCCATATACGTAATAATGCGCCCTAATAGCCAGTCAAAGCTCCAAGAGGCGCACGAACAGTCAAAAAATAACAAAGGAAATATATCGAATAATAAGCAAATTCAAAATAATGCCTCATCTGAAAAGAGGCAATCCTCGGACGCAAAAGATATTCAAAAGACACATACGGAAGCAAAAGTAAATATAAAAAAAGATGTTGTGAATGCAACCAGAGAGGTAATGAATGCAAGGAATTTTTGTTCTAATTGCGGAGCCAAAATAAAGCAAAACGATAAATTCTGTCGTTCTTGCGGGGTGAAATTAGACGCAATTAAATAATAGTATAACCATTTTAGGGAGGACGTTATCATGGGAAAATTTTGTTCAAATTGCGGGGCTAAAATCAACGAAAGCGAAAAATTCTGTCATTCTTGCGGAGCGGAGCAAAAAAAGGAAGCGGGAAGCGCAAGCAATGCTCAGCACAATGCGCAATCAAACCAAAAAAACATACAAGATTATTTTTCGGAAGCATATTTGAGGGAAACTTTTTTGAGTATGGAGGGGCGATTGGGTAGATTTTCTTATTTTAAATGGCTACTGATTCTTGATGTTGCATCTATCTTGCTTTGCGTTATAGTCGAATCGCTTTTACTCAAAGAGTGGGAAACCACGAACACGCCTTGTTCTATTATTGAATTGATGATTAATCTTTCGATATTGTATCCCACGTATTGTCTAACCGTGCGTCGCATAAAAGATATGGATAAATCTTTATCTATTGCAAACTGGTATGTATTGATTGGAGGAATATACACGATAGGATTGAATATTAACGATTATTTTGCATTTTCGTTGGATGGTAAAGTTTTAGGATTTGTTTTTTTGATATATTCGCTGTATTTAATTTTCACACCCGGCACGAGCGGCGAAAATCAACATGGCGAAGAACCGATGTGAAAATAGGTGTATTATAACCGACGTCATAAATTTTAACACGGGAGGAAAAACTTCGATGATGAACAAGCAAATATTGCTAATTTTTGGCATAATGTGTTGCGTTTTTGTTACGGGCTGCGGAAAAATAAGTAACAATGTTGTTTTTCATACGGACGGCTCCGTTTCAGAGAAACTTGAAGTAGAAGGGGATAGGGCTGCCTCCGGCTTTTTCCGTTTGGATATGAATAATGAATTTAATAAACTAAAGTCAACGTTTACCGAAAAAAATTCAAATGCAAAAATAACAGATTTGAATAACGGTTTTTTGCTTGAAAGAAAATCTTCAGATGTGAAAGAGTTAGTTTCAAAGGGAGGTACGCTTTTTAATCCATCCGAGGATTACGGCGGGTTGCGTTACAGAAAAGGATATTTCTTTGACACTTATTCTCTCGATTCGGTAGCGCTGGGACAAAAGGGAAATCCTGCGCTCGATATCTTAGACGGTAACAATTTCAATTTAAACAATCCTTATGAAATGGCTATGTATACTACTTCAAAAAACTACATTGATTCGGCAAAAGCCACTTTTTCACTTTCTGTTCCTTCGCCGGCAGATTATCACAATGCAACCGCCTCCGAGTCTGACAATACCTTATTGAAGTGGGATATGAAACCTGCGTTGCTCAACGGAGACGATGTGCCAATAAAGGTCGATTTTAGAATTTTTACCGTATTCATTCCAAATGAAAAACGAGGTGATATTGACGATAATTTAGGCACTTGGAGTAATGGGGGACATTCTATACCCATATATGCGCTGTTTAAAGTCGATACGAAAAGCGATAAGGTGATTACAGACGCTATATACAGCGGCAGCGGAACTGTCAATCCCTCGCATTATCACAGCGATGTGCATAACGAGAAATATATACACATAGTCAACACCGTTATCACTCATATTGACAGTTTGCGACTTGATATGAAATTGAGAGAGCGACAAAAAAGCAATAACAGCAAAATGGCGAAAAAACATTGACGGACGAGGCTAAAAAGGATGAAAAAATTTACGGCGTATGTTGCGAAAATCAACTGATTTTTCCACTCAACCATTGGAAGCATTATACGAATTTTTCCTGTTTGTTGTCTTGTATTTTATCGGCAAGAAATATATGTATTGGAGGAATTTTTATGGCATCAACAAAAAGAGTCGAGTATATGTGTTCGCATTGCGGGAAAAGGGAAACGCGTTACGCTATTCAAGGCAGACCCAACCCCGGAAAGTGTCCTCGTAAAGAGGGCAACAAGCCTCATACTTGGGTGGTTAATCGCAAGTTTGATAAGTGAGCGTTGGGGAGGCAAGAGTTATGGAAAAAGAAAATCTCGAAAAAAGTTTTGACGAAAACACTCTCAACGAGTATGAAGAAAAATACTCTGAAGATGGTCTTTGGGACAAGGTTAAGGAAAACGCAAAATCTATCGGCGCAGGGCTTATTTATAAAGCGTTTCAACTCTACTATGTGGCGCAAAGCCCGAATTGCCCTATGAAATTAAAAGCTATGATTTTCGGCGCGTTGGGCTATTTGATTTCTCCTATCGACCTTATTCCTGATTTTACGCCGCTTATAGGTTACGCGGACGATTTGACGGCTATGGGCGTTGTAATGGCTTTGGTTATGTCGCACTTTTATATTGACGACGATGTAAAGTTTAAGGCGAAAAAGAAGATAGCCGATTTGCTCGGAGATGATTTTGTGCGGGAGATAGAGTGAAAAATATTGTAAAGTTATGATTGGAAAGTTGCGCGATTTTAATTAAATTATTATAGACAAGTGATTTTATTTCGCATATAATAAAAAAATATATAACTCTGTATAATATTTTGCTTTTAATGTAAAGAAGAGGAGGTATTTCTATGTTGGGAGGAATAATAGCAAATGTTGTCGGAGATGTTATAAAATCTGTAGTGGATTCCGATAACAATCGTGAAGTTGCTATAAGGCAATCAAAAGATCAACGAAATGTCGCTATCGCTCAAACTATAGTTCAAGGTGCAGTCACCGCTTATGGCATTTACGAGCAATCTAGGCAAAACAGAATATCTGCTACGCCAAAAAATCAACAAATACAAACCATTGAAGCTACAGAGGATATTCCGCAACTACCCGCCGGCAATCAGCCCGTATACGACATAATTTATAATACTGTATGGGCAAATAAAAACAAAGGCGAAATGGGCGCGACCTTAGTAGAAGTTAATACAGGGGAAAGGGTAAATGTCGCGTATCGTATGCAAAATATCGGAGGTAAAAAGTATAATGTATCTTTTAATGTCAATAACGAAGGATGGGAAAATGCGGGCGTTGTAGATTGGAACCGCATGAGTATGGCTGATTTAGGCGGTGTTATTGATCCCTTTTTTGCTGAAATTGTGTCTATTGTAATGCAAAAGTAATAACTTTTAAAATAGGGGTGTTTTAAATGGCAAGATTTTGTTCTAATTGCGGTGAAAAAATTGAAAACAATCGCGCTAAATTTTGCGCCGGTTGCGGCTCTCCGTTAGATATAACCAACAACAATGGAAATAGCGGAGGATTTTTTGACGATGCGACAAATTCGGCAGGAAATTATACATTAGAAGACGCTGCAAGAGCAGGTAACATTGACGCTATAAACGAATTAGCTACTACATACTTTCAACAAATGAATTATGCAGAAGCAAGGCAATGGGCTAAAATGGGAGCAGGCGTTAATGATGCTTGGTGTATGCATTTAATGGGATATATGGCGCAACATGAGGGAAATTGGAACGAAGCTATAAGATGGTATGAACGAAATGTCAGAATAAATTCATATTATGTATCCGCATCAAATTTGGGAGCTATATACGCTAATTTTGATGAAAATCCGGCTCAGCCAACTAATCATGCAGCAGCAGTACATTTTTTCGAATTAGCGATTAATATGGATAATGTGGGAGATTTAGCTGAACATTATGTTTGTTTGGCAATGTGTTATCTAATATTTGATGATATTGATAAATCCAATATAGATATAAATAAAATAAAGAATCTATTGCAAGCTGGATATAATATAGCTGTTGAAATTCAAGATGAATCAAGCAAAAAAATAGCTCAAGATTGGTTGATGCAAATACAACAATTGGAACAAGAATCTGCAAATAACAATTATACTAACAACAACGACGGCTGTTTCATCACCACCGCCGTATGCGATAGTTTCAACAAACCCGACAACTGCTATGAACTTACAATGTTCCGCGATTTTCGCGATAATTGGTTAATGAAAGAGGCGGACGGGAAAACGCTTGTAAACGAGTATTATGAAATTGCTCCTCGTATCGTTGAGAGGATAAATTTATCCGAAAACGCAAAGAATGTTTATCTCGATATTTGGACGGATTATCTTAAACCTTGTCTTTCTGATTTGGAGTGTGGCGACAATGTTTCTTGCAAAAACCGCTATACGCAAATGGTGGCGGATTTGAAGCACAAATATTTAATTTAATAATCTAAATAACACCAACAAAAATCTCCTTGTTGGTGTTATTTGCGATTGGTTGATATAAAAATCATATTGGGGTATAATAACTTCATTGCAAAAAATTGCGAAAATGAGGTATATAATGACAACGAAAACACTGATAACCCGTATGAAACGTTTCCCCAATAGATATGTGACGCTACACTTTTTCTATTGCAAGGTACAGAAATTTTTGAGTCAAGACGAAGTTTCGGGGATTTCGCCGGGGATTACTTATTATCTTATAATGGGGTTTATCCCGTTTCTGATTTTCTCCGTCAATGTGGTGTTGTTTACGACTGCGGCGGATTTAGATTTCGTACTGGAACTTGTGCGAACATATTTTCCCGCAAGAATGGCGACAACGCTTGAAGAAGATATTTTTCGCATCGTTGGTCAAAGGAGCGACCTTTGGCTGTGGGTGAGCCTCTTTGCCGCTGCGTTTAGCTTTGAGAAAGCTCTCGCTATCTTGGTACGCGCGTCGGATATTAAAATTTACGGAGATAAGTTGAAAAAATCCATGTCGCTTTTCGGAAAAATTCCGCTGACGGATTTCCTTGTTCATATAAAGGCTGCTCTTTACGCCGTGGGTTTGGTTATGGTTATTATAATCTCGCTCGGTCTTACGGTGTTTGGGAAAATTTTGCTCGAATGGGTTAGCGCAAGTTTTGAACTATCGCCCGTAATTATATCCACATCGAATTTAGCCGTTTATGCGATACCATTCGTTGTGTTGGTGATATATTTGACTATATTTTACATATCTGCGCCTCATTCATATACGCCGCATTTGCTCCACGCCCTTGTAACCGCCTTTATAGTAACGATTCTTTGGCTTTTTGCAACGATTATTTATAGGTGGGTGCTTGTGATATTGCCAAGTATCGGCGAATCATACGGCCCTCTGTTCGGACTTTTTACGATGTTCGGCTGGTTTTATTACATCGTGTCAATTATTATTTTGGGATTAGGAATAATAAAAGCGTGGACGATTTTTCAAAATAAACTAAACGCAATAAGAGGTATATAAAATGAAAAACAATTATAGCTCTTATGTCAGGAGAAAGGCAGCGCATGAACGCCAAACATTTCGTCAATGATATAACAAGATTTCTTAAATCTGCGCCAACTTTGGTTATATTTTCATTAAGCGTACCTAGTCCCACATTTATTCCATTGTTATTGTTAAGCGTAATAGCCATGCGCAAACATTTCCGTCGCTTTAAAATTTGATACCCATATCTATTGTACAAAACCTAAAAACGCTTTTGGTGTACCGACAGGACAATTTTAAACTTTTTTCACTCCCCCAAAATGACTCTAAAAAACCTACGCAAATCTTCCGCTTTTTCATCAATGGCAAATTTAAGCCGCTCTCCGTAGGCTTCTTTAATCGCGCCGTGAATGTTCATCCGAAGTTCGTCGCTTTCAGCTATCAATTCGTCGAGAGCGTACAAAATGTTTTCCCAAAACTCTTTTACCGCTTTATCCGTCTTAAAAGCATAAAAATCTATATGGTTAAATTCATAAGCTTCGTCTTTTTCGGCAATCTCGCCTCTTTGATTTTCCGCTATGCTTATCAATCGATTGTCGGTCTTAATATAACGCTTATACCCGATAATCGGAGGAATCGCCCCGCTCCACTTGTCTAACAGTTCATATATCGGCGTAGTGCACGGCATATCTTCAAGATGCTCTAAATTCCAAAGATACGAGCCTTGCTCTTCGCTCTTTTTAAAGTTTGGAACGCAGGAAAATTCTTTTATCCTCTGCGGCGCGTTTTCAAGCCTTAACCCGTTCTTATCGCCCCAATTCAAAATCTCATAGATACGCTCTTCTATCGCGCGATTTGTCTTGTGATAAAAATTATTCTTCGCTATCTCATAAACGCGGTAATTTCGCAGTTGCGTATCTTTAAGATGAGTTAAGACCTGCCGAATATACTCGTCCCTTTTGTTGTAAATATATTGTTCAAATGCGGATAAACCCGCGTTAATCGCCTCTTCCTTCGATGCAAATATGTATTGATTATCGTCCGGACACGAGATATACGGCTCTAATGTTACGCTTTTGGGAATAAAGTCGAAAACTTCTCTTGTAGTGGGCAATTTAAGCTCAAAGGACAGCAATTTTTCCGCTATCGTTTCTTCTACGGCTTTAGCGTCTATTTTTTGACGCTTAAACGTTGGCAAACTCAGTTTGTTAAACCATCTTAACGCTTTATCCGTCACATTATCGGTTGATATACGCTCGCCGCGCAATTCGCGTAAAATTTGATTAACTGTTGAATATCTGTTTTCGGGTGAAAATTCCGTGGCTTTTTTCACAATACGGCGAAGTTTTTCTGACTGCGGACGAAACATTTTTATTGTCATACCCACGCCGTAAATATCGCTTCTTGCGTCCGTTTGCCCAAAACCATACTGTTCAGGCGGGGAAAAACCGCGCGTTCCGAAACAGACCGTATCGGTTGCGCTCTCTTGTTTAACCGTTCTTGCAATTCCGAAATCTATGAGCTTTAAAATATTATCGTTCGTCAAAATCAAATTCGATGGCTTAATATCCCTATGTATTATGTTAGCCTGATGAAGCGGCATAAGACATTTTAAGAGTTGCTCCAAAATATTTTCAATATCATCTTCCGGTATCTCTCCGCCTTCGTCTAAAATTCGCGAAAGCGTTTTCCCCGCTATATGCTCCTCTAAAACGAAACATTTTTCGGCTTCTTCAAAAACATAATAAACTTGCGGAATGTGTTTATTTTTACAAGTTTTCAAAAAATTATAAACCGAAAATGTTGAAATTTCTTGCTCTTTCAAAACGCACAGCCGTTTGCCCTGCCTGTCGTAAAGCAGCGATACTTTCTTATCGCCCTCTTCTTTAAGCGTATCCAAATTTTCGTAAAAATCTCCCAGATATTTTTCCCAAATCTCCATTTTTCTCTTGCCTTTCGATGAAAAATCTTCTACTATTTTATCACAAACTCACATAAAGGGGAAAGATTCGATGTATAAAAAAGACACTGAAGAACTTTTGGCGGAGATAAAAAACGATGCGGATATGGAAAAATTTTTGTCAAAAAATCGCAAGGAATTTAAAAAGCCTTTGCACGAATATTTAAGTCAAATTGTCGAAGAAAAAGGGCTTAACAAAAAAGACATAGTTAAAAATTCAAATTTGAATCCGAACTATGTCTATCATATATTATCAGGCGAACGTACGAATCCGTCGCGACCTAAGCTTATAGCAATCGCCATGGCTATGAATTTAAATTTTGATGAAATACAATATCTTTTGCGCTACGTGGGATTTAGCCCCCTTTACCCGAGAAATCCTTGGGATACTATCGTTATATCGGCTGTTAATAAGGGCTTGTCCGTGCTTGAAACCGATA
>JAFXOC010000237.1 GCA_017529085.1 Selenomonadaceae bacterium
AAAGCTTAGGCTTTGCCATAATCGACGCATCCGCCGCGTGCCATATGCCGGACGTGTTGGAAATGCCGTACCGCCCCGAGATTTTAGGCGCGTACCCCAAGAATGAAAAGCCATACAGCTACAGAGTCGGCTCCGCAACGTGTTTGGCGGGGGACGTTATAGGCGAATACTCGTTTGAAACCCCGTTAAAAGAAGGGGACAGGCTGGTATTTACGGACATGGCGATTTATACGATGGTAAAGAACAACACGTTTAACGGGATGCCGCTGCCTTCTGTCGTAGCTGCGGACGGCGATAAGTTTGAAATTGTGAAAGCGTTCGGGTATGAGGATTTTGTGAGAAGGTTGTGAGTAGCGACAAAATTTTTCAAGCGTTTAACGCTCCGCCTTCGGTACCTCCCCTTTCAGGGGAGGTTTTTTATATCATGCTGTAAATTTTTATGAAACGGCCGTGTTAAATTGCGCAAAAATGCGTTATCGTTATACGGCAACAATAGTCTACAACAACTTGCGCTTTCCACAGATAAAACCGCTATATCTTGTGAAAACAAACTTAATTAAACATAAATTTTGTGTTATCCACAGAGTTTTCCACTTTTCCACAGTTATCGAAAGCGAGTTTTCGAAAGTTTTGTGGATAAGCTCGGGGCTTTTTTCGAAACGGTCGTGTCAAAAAATTTTTCCGCTTGAAAAAGTCGGCGATTTTAATTAGAATGAAAGCAGAATTCAAAAAGGAGCGAGTAATTTTGAAAAAGCGCTCCTATTTTTTAATTACGCGGATACGTCTAAAAACGAAAGGATTGAACGGCTTTGCTTATTGTTATCAACTATGCAAATGAAAAATATCGCCGTTGGCAAACGCTCACTACAGAATCGGCTTATAGGTTCGGCGCCGAAAAGGTCGTCGAGTATTCGCCCGAAAGTCTGTCCAAGGAGTTTTGCGAGAAAAACAAGCGCATTTTAGAGCAACCGAGAGGCGCGGGATATTGGATTTGGAAGCCGTATATAGTAAAAGACGCTTTAAAAAAAGCGAACGATGGCGATATTGTCATGTATATCGACTCGGGCGTGGTGATTTTGGACGATCTTCAATATTTGATTACGGCGATGAATAACGCTCAAACGGATATCGCCGTTTTTGAAACGGTACATATCGAAAAAACATGGTCGAAACGCGACGCTTTTATTTTAATGGATTGCGATAAGCCCGAATTTGCCGAAACGCCGCAGCGAATGGCTACATCAATAATTTTTAAAAAATGCCAAAATTCGCTTGCGTTCGTTGACGAATGGCAAAGATACATGGAGGACGAGCGTATAGTAACGGACATTCCGAACCAATTAGGCGTTGAAAATTACGACACGTTCAGAGAAAATCGTCACGACCAAACAGCGCTTAGTCTGCTTTCTAAGAAATGGGGGGGGGTACCGGCGTTTCGTATACCAAACAGACCGCTGTCCCCGGAAGATAAAAGCGTTTTTTCCAAGGGCGTTTGGGAACGCAGTCAATATCCGCAAATAATGTACTTTATAAAGCATCATAAGCCTAATAGGGACATAAGCTTAGATGAGGCGCTGGAGCTTTACTCTCCGCGTTTAATGCCGCTAACCGCCGTTAAAACGGCAATAAGGCTTTGCGATTGGGGCATGGAGCATGAAGCTGTTATGATATTGATGAAATTTAGAGCCGCGGAACCGTTTAGGCGCGGCGAGTGGCGCTCTGCAATGCCGTATTTGCTTCGGTTACTTAACAAAACGGCAAATTCGGACCGTAAAATTCACGAAATGGCGCGGTTGACTGTTTACGAAATTATACTCGAATATGGCGACAACGAGCTGGACCTTGTAGAGTTGGCGGGTTTCATTCCGATTTTTGACGAGTTGTCAAAAAAAGCGGAAAGAGAAAAGCTCAAAACAGTCGAGCAATCGCTTTTAATAAAACTGAACCGATATGTCGATATTGTGTTTCAGCAAAAAGATCAGATTGATCCTGCGCTTGACATATACAAAAATGTAATTTTAAAATTTTTCCGTCAATAAACATTTTCGTGTTTTCTGTGATATAAAGAGCAACAGAAAAAGGAGAGATAAATATGACGGACGAAATTTTGAAAAAAGAACTAAAAATGACGGATTTTTCCGGCTCTATCAAGGAAGATTTGTTGGATAAGCTGCTTAAAATGCACCGCGCCGACAATCGTTCCCCCAAATTAAGCCTAAAACGCGTAAATCTTGATGACTTGAATTACGTAGCGGCGGGGAACTCAAAATCTTCTATGCAAAAAGATAACAACGGAGGGGAAGTGTCCTACGCCAGAGACGGCGCGGTTATTTATTGATTGAGATGTTTTCTTGAAATTCCTTCTTGATTGTTATATAATGCGAAACATACTCATAGATAGCTTTCAAGGAGGAAAATATGACGCTTCACACTATATCGAAAAAGAACACGGTTTACTGGAACAACCTGGCTGTAAAAGCTATTGTGGATGAGTCGGCGTTTACGGAATTGTACGAACATTTTTTCCCCCGAATTTATCAACACCTCGTAGCGAGAACCAAGGACGAAACCTTAGCCGACGAAATTGCGGGCGACGCGTTCACAAGGATGTACCAACATCTAAATTCATACGACCCGAATAAAGGCGCGTTTTCCACATGGCTGTTCCGTATAGCTCAAAACGCTCTATACAAACGCGGTCAAGATAAACACGCCGTTCATGGCGCCGAATGGGAGGAGGATTTTGACCCTGCGGCGCCCGAAGCCGAAATCCCGGAACGACAGTTCTTAAACAAAGAGCGAAACAAGGAGATTTTGGAGGCAGTCGCCAAACTTCCCAAACGTCAGCAGGAAATTATAAAGATGACGTATTGGATGGATATGAAAGGAAACGAAATAGCCCAAAAACTTTCAATAGCGCCAAGTTCCGTGCGCGTAACCCTAAAACAAGCCCGTGAAAAACTGCGGGAGTTGTTGGGGTAAAAAACAGGCCCGCCTTTTTGAGGCGGGCTTTAATAAATATTGAGTTCTTTACGGCTCTCCTTCCACCGCTTCGCGGTCCCCCTCCCTCTAGAACAATATGATGAGTTGCACGATGATTATGAAGAGCGTTATCAAATTATCGGTATGGTAAACGAGATTTTATTTGTGGTAGTTACATATCCCACAGAGGATAAAGTGCGAATTATATCCGCAAGAAAAGCCAATGCCAGGGAAAGGAGAATGTATTATGGCAATCGTTACCAAAACAATGGAGGAAATTAAAAGAGAAATGACGCCCGAGCGTATGCGTCAAATTTCCGAAGCTTTAAAATATCACATAGACGAATACGATCCGGAAAATCCTCCTCTTACGGACGAAGAATTAAAAGGTTTTCGCCCTTATAAAGAAGTGGAATATGAAAGGCTTATAATCGAAAAGTACAGAAAAAATGACCCGACTTTAACCGAAGCGGAGCGAAAGAAAGCCGAGGAAGTCTTGGAAGAAAGAGCAAGGCGCAGGGCTTTGAGGAGAGGGGTTAAAATTTCCGCATAAATGAAAATTTGCGCTTGTCAACTGATTGCGTTTGTGATAGAATAGTATCAAATATAGACTTCACTGAGTCGCTTTGGGCGTTTAAGTTCGGGGATATTGCATCGAACATCAGTGAGGTCTTTTTTTGTAAAAAGTTTTTATCTCAACTCTCTTTTTTCCGCGTTCGGTAAGAACTACAAAAGTATTTCCGCCTCCTTTTTTCATAACAAGTACGTTTTGATTTCCTAGGTTGTCATTTCGTTCTTTTGTAATAACATCAAAATTATTTACCGTGTCATAAATTTCTCCCGCCATATCGGGAGTAAAATTTATCTGACCTCGTTTTTCTTCGCCTTCGCCATGATGATTTCGCAGATGTCTTATACCGTTAGACGTGATAAAAACTTCCTCTATCTTGTGTCCGAATAATTCGCTTATAGTCTCTTTTAGCTTCTCCGTAGGCGAAAAGGATAATTTTTTATTTACGGTTTTGTTTGTCCAAGCTTCCATTGCCAATTTTATCAGAGCGTCTCTCATGTTTTTACCTTCTCAATAAGTATACTGTCGATGAATATGCATATAATTTATCATGCTTTTTAACCTGCGTCAAATCTAAAAATAAGTCGTATATATAAAATTTCCGCATAAAAACTGCCGCTTTGACTCTCCTTCCACCGCTTCGCGGTCCCCCTCCCTCGTAGAGGCGAGGCTCTCTAACCTCCACTTTTGAGCCTAAAGTTACAAATTGCCACTAGCCAAGCCCCCCTCCTAGAGGGGGGTAGGGGGGAGAGTCATCAAAAAGGCGTAACGAACGGCGGGGTGGCTCGAAATATTCGTTGACGCTTTTTTGTGTCATTGCTATAATGTAAGCGAAGGGCATTTTGCTATTGAGATAGGAGGTCATTATGGATACGGATGCTCGTTATATTTCAATAAAAGAATCGCTGGAAGGCGCTTGCAGAGAGGTAAATCTCATTTTACAAGGAAAATTAAAGGGCTCATCTTGGGAAGAAGTCATAAACGAACTAAAATCCGAGTGTGGGAACGAAGTGGTAAGTCCATGAATGTTATATTTACGGAAAAATTTAAGAATGACTTGAAGTATTACATTCGAAAGAAAAAATATAAAAACATATTAGTGGATATAAAAAGCGTAGTAAACGAATTAGAGCAAGGGCATTTGGTCGGAGACGAACTTGAAGATATAAATGTGGAAGGACGCACATTTAAGGTGAGAGTGGCAAATTCTTCGGCAAATGTCGGAAAATCAAACGGATTTAGAATAATTTATTATGTTGTTCAAGATGACAATGCTTATTTGCTGACAATATATTCTAAGAAAGACGATGTGAAAATACCTTCCGATAATGAAGTTAAAGACTTAATAAATAGGTCGATTGATTGATTTCCCACAAACTTTTCAAAAAAATTTTTAAAAAACATTTAAGTTTTAAAAAAAAGAGTCGATAATATTTTTAGAAAGGCACAGAGATGTAAGAGAAGAGAACTCAAAAGCCTTTAGAGGGCGTCCGTCCAAGGATTGGGAATGGACGCAACACTGCTAAAGCGGATTTACCGCTAGAATTCAAGGAGGAATTTATTATGGCAATGGTAGTAAAGAACAACATGTCGGCAATCACTACGCTGAACACTTTGAACAAGAACAGCGGAGCTCTCTCTAAGAGCCTTGGCAAAGTTTCAACCGGCATGCGCATGAACAGCGCGGCGGATGACTCCTCCGGCTATGCGATTTCCGAGCGTATGCGCGTTCAGATCCGTTCGTTAGATCAGGACAACCGCAATGCTCAGAACGGTTCTTCGATGATGAAAGTCGCAGAAGGCGCTGTTAATTCTACTATCGAAATCTTGAAGACCTTGAAAGAGAAAGTCATCAACGCCGCTAACGATACCAACACCGATAGCGACCGCGCGACGATCCAGAAGGAACTCGATCAGTCCATCGACCAGATTGATGACAACGCAAACGTAACCTACAACGGCAAGTATTTGTTAGACGGTTCCAAGAACAACAAGGGCGTTGCGACTCACACCACCCTTACCAACCAGAACCTCCACACAGATACTCAGGCAACCACCAAACTTACCGACTTAAAGAGCCGCGCAGGCGACGATCTCCAGATCCAAAAGACCGACCAGATCACCGTCAGCTACGTTCAGTCCGGTAAGACTTATTCCACCACTTTCCAAGCGGGCGACAATGACCTCCAGGCTATCTTCAACAACGCCGAGAACATCGACACCACGACCAAGACTTTCGCTTCTTCCGATGTTGGGTCTGTTGCAACCGCTATGGACGTCAGCAAGGCTAACTCCGGCGATGCTCAGGCTGTGAAGAAAGCTGTCGCGGCTCTCCGCGCAACCTTGGGTCATGACGTAGGTAGCACCATTAATGGCGTATCATTCAAGGGTCCAAACGGTCAAGGCGATACCAAAACTAATAACGATAACGCTATCTCGGCTGGTGACGCAGACTTCACCGTAACTTTCCCCGGAACGGGACTTCGCGGCGAAACTGTGGTGCTTAGCGGAGGTCTCAACACCGCTGACACCAATGGCGAACTCTGGAAAGAAGTTAAAGCTGCCGGTAACGACGCTCAGAACGCTTACAAGGCTATGATGGCTGCCGGTAAGGAACTTGCCAGCGCATTTGCTACCGAGTCTACTAAACTTACATGGGATCATCAGAACGGCACTAACGTGGCTGCGCTTCGCAACGAGACTTCCCGCGACCTTATTTCTCAGATGAGTTCCACTACTCAGGCTCTCTATGAGGATTATTTGAAGAAAGCTGATACTTTCGATACCAACAAGGCTAAAGCCGAAGAATTGGTCAACAAGTATAACGACTCCATAAAAGAACTCAATGCGTTAAAGATCGAAGACAAGTTCTATGACGCTCGCAAGGATTATGATCGCTCTGTCGAAACCTTCCTCAGCAATTTGGAGGAGACTGCGGCAAATACCGAAGCGGAACAGTTCTCTTACACAGATTCCAACGGCAATACTCAGACTTCTGCGGCTCTTGACTCTAACCGCGGCAAGTTCGTCAAAGAGATGATTTCCGACCTCCGCAAACAGTTCCAGAATGTGGATCCCGGTAACAACGCTACAACTGCAAACGATGCGGAAAAGATTATGAAGAGCATTAAAGTTGGTAATGAAACTGTTGCCGGTGGCGGAACAAACATGACCAGCACGTATAGCACTCTCAACACATCGGCTAAAGATGTTACCACTAGTAATGGTAAGGGTGGCAAAGCTGCTGCGTTGAATGTTGCTTATGCTGCGCTCAAGAGTGTTGAGACCGATCTTGAAAAAGCTCATAACGACGCTTTCAAACAGTATTCCGGTCCTCAGCTT